>JBCDIP010000096.1:0-8583 GCA_038748855.1 Pseudomonadota bacterium | reverse complement strand
GTCTCGCCGCCGCGTGGGGGCTAGCGCTCTAAGCGGGGACGGGTCAGCCGCCGGTGACCGGCGGGAAAAACGCCACTTCGCGCGCGCCCTTGAGGGAAGCATCAAACGGCTGATGGTTCTGATCAACGGCAGCGCGGATGGCGCTTAGGTCTTCAAAGGCGTACGCATATTCTTCGCCGCGCCCTTTCAGCCAGGCGATCAGGTCACCCACGGTCGCAACATCGTCCGGCAGCTCAACCGTCTCGGTTTGCTTGCCAACCTTCTGGCGGACCCATGCAAAGTAGAGCAGTTTCACGGCGGCTCAATCGTCCTCAACGATGTGGCTGAGGCCGGCGCGGCAATAATCGTATCCGGTGTAGAGCGTCAGAATGGCCGCAACCCAAAGCCCGGTGATGCCGATTTCCCAGTTGTGGGGCAGCACTTTGTCGCCGGCCGTTCCGGCAATCAGGAAGCCGATGGCGAGCATTTGCAGTGTGGTCTTCCATTTGGCGAGTTGAGTGACCGGCACGGAGACCTGCAGCTCTGCAAGATATTCCCGCAACCCTGAGACCAGAACCTCACGGCATAGAATAATGATGGCCGCCCAGATATTGACGCCATAAATCGACCCGTTAGCCACCAGCATCAAAAGCGCAACTGAGATCAGAAGCTTGTCGGCGATCGGATCCAGCATCCGTCCCAGCGATGATTGCTGGTCCCAGATGCGAGCAAGGTAGCCATCGAAGAAGTCGGTGACACACGCCGCCACATAGATTCCCAGCGCAATCCAGCGCGCTTCATCGGTGTTGTAGAACAGGCAGGCCGCCAATGCGGGCACGGCCGCGATCCGTCCATAGGTCAACAGATTGGGCAGTGCGGTGAGCACGGCACTTGGGTCCCGGCGACGCTTCACCCTGACTTCCTTGTTCACCGTGTCGCTCATTCAGCACCTTCGTGGAAATGCTCGTGGATTTGTTTTGCCAGGGCCTTAGATATACCGTCAACACAAGAAAGATCTGTTACACTGGCCCGGCCCACGGCGCGAGCAGACCCAAAATGCCGTAATAGCGCTTTTTTGCGCCCCGGGCCAATACCTTCGATCTCATCCAGCGGATTTGCCCCAATAGCCTTTTTGCGCCGGGCGCGGTGGGTTCCGATGGCGAATCGGTGTGCTTCATCGCGCAGGCGTTGAATGTAGTAGAGCACCGGATCGCGCGGCTCCAGCATAAAAGGCGCCTGACCGTCGACGTGAAAGTGCTCGCGCCCGGCATTCCGGTCCGGACCTTTGGCGATACCGGCGACCGCCACATCCTCGACCCCGAGTTCATCCATGACCTCGCGCACGGCCGAGAGTTGACCCTTGCCACCATCAATCAGAATGAGATCAGGCCAAAGGGCGGTGTCTTCGTCCCTCGAGGCTTCACTATCGGCCTTGCTGCCTTGCTCTTTGAGCAATCTGGAGAACCGCCGGGTCAGCACTTCGCGCATCATGGCAAAGTCGTCACCTGGCGCAATGTCCTTCGATTTGATGTTGAACTTGCGGTACTGGTTTTTCAGGAAGCCTTCCTGCCCGGCCACCACCATGGCCCCCACCGGGTGGGAGCCTTGGATGTGGCTGTTGTCGTAAATCTCAATGCGCTGTGGCGGCTCTTCCAGCTTGAACACCCGTTTGACCCCATCGAGCAGACGAGCCTGGGAAGAGGATTCGGCCATGCGGCGGCCCAACGCTTCGCGGGCGTTGGAAACGGCATGGGCCACAAGGGTCAGCTTCTCCCCGCGCTGAGGCACGTTGATTTTGATGCGCGTACCCGTCTTAACGCCGAGCGCGTCCTCCATAAGTGCGCGTCCAGCGATATCATCGGACAGCAAAATGAGCTTTGGACACGGCTTGTCATCGTAGAACTGGGCAAGAAAGGCCTCCAGGATCTCTGCCCTGGTGTGGCTCTTATCGGCGCGCGGATAGTAAGCCCGGTTGCCCCAGTTCTGGCCGCCGCGGAAGAAGAACACCTGAATGCAGGTCTGCCCGCCCTGATCTGCAATGCCAAACACATCCGCCTCGCTGACCGACTGCGGGTTAATGCCTTGGTGGGCCTGCACATGGCTGAGGGCGGATATGCGGTCGCGGTAGCGTGCGGCTTGCTCAAAATCCAGAACCTCCGCGGCGTCTTCCATCGCCTTGGCCAGCGTGTCCTTCACCTTCTGGCTGCGGCCGGACAGGAACTGCAGGGCTTCTCCGACAAGCTCGGCATAATCGTCTTCGGAGATCTCGCCGGTACAAGGCGCAGCACAGCGCTTGATCTGATGCAATAGGCAAGGCCGGGTGCGGTTGTCATAGACGGAATCTGAGCATGACCGCAGAAGAAAGGCGCGCTGCAGCGCATTGATTGTGCGGTTCACCGCGCCGGCAGAGGCAAACGGCCCGAAATAGTCGCCCTTATGGCTCCGCGCGCCACGATGCTTGCGGATCTGGGCCACTGCATGGTCCTTAGTGATCAAGATGTAAGGAAACGATTTGTCATCCCGCAACAGCACATTAAAGCGTGGTTTGAGCTTCTTGATCAGATTGGCTTCCAAGAGAAGCGCCTCGGCCTCAGAAGCCGTTGTCACAAATTCCATGGATGATGTGCCCAAGATCATCCGCGCAATACGTGTGTCGTGGCCGACCAGCCGGGTGTAGCTCGCAACCCGCTTTTTCAGGTTGCGCGCCTTGCCCACATAGAGCACATCGCCCGCCTCATTCAGCATGCGGTACACGCCGGGCTTGTTAGGCAGCGTTTTAACAAACGCAGAGATGACCGCTGGCCCGCGCGGCTTTTCAGCAGCCGGAGCAGGTTCAGGAGTGCAGAGTGCTTCCGTTTCGCTTGTCATCCGGTCGAGAGTTTGGATCAAAATCCCCGTAAGTTCCAGGTGTTACACAAATGTCTATAGTCGCTGAGCGCTCACCTTTGTGTCAGTAGCGGTCACCGTCCAGCATATCGCCAAGCCCGCCCAACACGGAGCCTTCCCCGGTCCGGCGCCCGCCGGTCTGGGGCATAGATGCATATAGGCGCCCGGCGAGCCGGGAAAAGGGCAGGCTCTGGATCCATACCTTGCCGGGCCCGGTCAGCCTGGCAAAGAACACGCCTTCGCCGCCGAAGATCATGGATTTGATGGATCCGGCTCGCTCTAGGTCAAAGTCAACCGGTGGGGTCATGGCGGCCACACAGCCGGTATCCACATGGATCTGCTCTCCAACCTCTAACGTTCGCTCCACCAGGGTGCCTCCGGCATGAATGAAGGCCCATCCATCCCCGTCTAGGGTCTGCATGATGAAGCCTTCGCCACCGAACAGGCCGGTCATGATCTTCTGCTGAAAATAGATGCCGAGTGAGACACCTCGAGCCGCGCACAAAAATGCATCCTTCTGGCAAATCAGACGTCCGCCCATCTGATCCAGCTTCATGGGCACGATGTGGCCGGGGTAGGGGGAGGCGAACGCCACGCGCGCCTTGCCTTCGCCCTGGTGGGTGTAGACGGTGGTAAACAGGCTCTCCCCGGTCACCAGCCGTTTGCCGGCGCCTACGAGCTTATCCAGAAAGCCGCCCCCACTGGCCGGTTCGGACCCGTCGCCGAACACCGTTTCCATGGTGATATGGGAATCTTTGAACATCAAACTCCCAGCTTCCGCGATCGCGCTTTCGCCTGGGTCCAGTTCGATCTCGATGAACTGGGACTCACTTCCCTTGATTTCAAAATCAATGTCATCTGCCATGCCGGCAGACCGGTCGTGACGGGCAACGGGTACGTTCGGGACTGATCCAAAAATGGCCATCGTTCTATTTTCCCCTGCAGTTTTGCACAGTTAGAGCTTTTCCTACTTGATTCGTGGATTTCGTTACATTTTGCCGTTAAGATAGTGGGCAGAATAATAGAGGCGCGCGCCAGATTGAGTGCGGGTACTGGCGCAACATTACAGGCAAATTGTGACCAAGGATGCATCTTGGGCTGAGCATTCGGCCGTGCTGGGCGATGCTGAGACCAATTCCGTATCAGGGGGTGCTGCGGCTGGGAGCGGGCACTTAAACGCAATTCAGGCACGGCTTATGGCCGGCGCCGCAGCCAGCCGTGAGCGTAATTTCCCAAAGGCCAAGGCGCATTTCGACAAGTGCCGCCAAGCCCTACTCGCGGCCACAGACGATCCGGCGCAGCATTTTGCAATGGCCAGGCACTACGCCGAAATCGATGACTTCTCCGTGGCGCTGGAACTATTGGAACCGCTCGCCAAACGTTCGCCTGAAAACATGGAGATACTCCGTTTGCTGGGCACAACCGCCCAACGGTCAGGAAAGCTGGATCTGGCGGTGACGACCTACAAAAAGTTGGTAGCTTTGGACCCCGAGAACGTAGAGCTGCACAAAGAACACACCCGTACGCTCCTGGCCAGGCGGAAGTACACTGATGCGCTCGCGGCCTCTGAAGCCTGGTTGAAGGTTACACCAGGTGACACGGAAGCCCTTAGCCTGAAGATTATCGCCACAAATGAAGTGAAAGGGCGCGCAGCTGCGGCTGAGCTTCTGGATTTTGAGAGGTTCGCCTCTTTCGGCAAGCTTGAGCCTCCTGAAGGCTATGGCTCGGCTGCAACGTTCAATATGTCTCTGGAGACCGCTGTCTATGCGGAAACCACCGTGTCCGTGCGCCAGCCGCGTGGTGACTTTCGCGTAACCGAAGAGCTGTTTGGTGCTGAAACCGGGCCGCTTTATGAGCTGGAGAATCTGATCTGCGAGCATGTGGATGCCTATTATGACGGCCTCGACAAGCGCCGGAAGACCCCGTTCATGCGCACAATCCCCGACCAATACATTCTGGATGGTTGGGGGCGGATTTATGAGGGCCCTTCAGATCAGGAACCGGAAATTCACAAAGACGCGCACTTGTGTGGCTACTATTACGTGAAGGTGCCAGACGGCGGCGAGGCCAACAGCAGTGCTGCTGCGCTCACTTTGGGCCCGTCTCCCGGCAGCATTGGCGGCAGGCGCAAACTGCCGAGTTTGAACGTATGGCCCGAACAAGCGTCAATCGCCCTGTTCCCGGCCTATGTCTACGCGCAAACAAAGCCGGTGATCACCGGCCAGCGGATGATCTGCATCGCGTTCAGCGTGATCCCGGCTTAAGCGGAATTTCGAGCCTCAGAGATGGTGCGCCAGATCTTTTCTGGCGTCAGCGGCATGTCGATATGTTCAACGCCTAAATCAGACAGAGCATCGCAAACCGCGTTCACCAGTGCAGGTGGCGCGCCGGTGCAGCCTGCCTCGCCGGCTCCTTTAACGCCCAAAGGATTGGTCTTCGTGGGCTCATCCTGGTTCAGATGCACCTCGATGTTGGGCACATCGTCCGCCCTCGGCAGGGCATAGTCCATATAGCTGCCTGACAGCAGCTGACCGCTCTCCTTGTCGAACACGGTGGCTTCCAGCAAGGCTTGTCCGATGCCCTGAACCGTGCCGCCGATGGCTTGGCCTTCGGCGATGAGCGGGTTCACCACCTTGCCGAAATCATCCACGATTACGTAACGCTGCAGGTCGATAACCCCGGTCTCCGGGTCGATCTCCACTTCGGCCATGTGGCAGCCGTTCGGGTAGTTGAAGGCTTCGCGCTGGGAAGCGCCCTTGCTCGTAAGCGTGGCCGGCACATCTTCCGGCAGATCGTCTGCGCTGGCGATAGCCAGGCTCAGCTCCAGGATGGAGATGGTGCGATTGGTCCCGCGCACCGTGAAGAGCCCGTCCTTGAACTCAATATCGTCCGGTGCAGCCTCTAGCATATGGGCCGCGGCCTTGGCTCCTTTGCTGCGCACATCGGTGGCTGCGTTCATCAATGCCACGCCGCCCAAACTCAGCGAGCGCGACCCGCCGTGTCCGCCACCGGTTTCGATTTTGCCGGTATCGCCCTGTAGCATCGTGACTTTGTCAGCCGGAATACCCAACTCCTCGTCCAGCAGTTGGAGATAGGCGGTCTCATGGCCCTGGCCGGTGGACTGGGTACCCACAAGTAGCGTGACCGTGCCGTCAGTTTCAAAGCGGATCTCTGTGGCTTCGGCCGGATTGCCCAGAGTGACCTCCAAATACGTAGCCGCACCAACCCCGCGCAACAGGCCGCTCTTGGCGGACTTCTTCTTTCGTTTCTCGATATCGCCGAGCCCAATGTTTTGGCTGGCGAGATCAAGATTTTGCTCAAAGGCCCCGCAATCGATCACCATGCCCAGAGCCTGGGTGTAGGGGAAGGTACGGATCAGGTTCTTGCGCCTCAGCTCAAAGCGGTCCATGCCCGTCTTGGCGGCGGCAAGGTCCATCAGGCGCTCAATAATGTAGGCCGCTTCGGGCCGTCCCGCCCCGCGATATGCATCCACCGGCACCGTGTTTGTGAAGACGGCGCGCACATGCATGGAGATGGCCGGAACGTCATAGATCCCGCCCATCACCACCCAGCTGGCGCTGGTGGGGATGATCGTGGCGAAGCTTGAAAGATAAGCGCCCATATTGGCGATGGTGTCGACCTTCAGCGCAGTGATCTTGCCCTCGGCGGTCAGAGCCAGAGTTGCCTTGGTGAGGTGGTCGCGGCCATGGATTTCCGAGGTGAAGTTCTCGCCCCTGTCTGCAACCCATTTGACTGGCCGGCCGAGCTTCTTGGCCGCCCAGCAGACCAGCACGTTCTCAGGATAAACAAAGTTCTTGGCGCCAAAGCCGCCGCCCACATCAGGGCCGATCACGCGCACATGCTTGGGGTCCACCTTGAAGATGGCACCCGCCATCTGGCCCTTCTGGGCATGCACGGCCTGGCCGGAGACATAGAGCACATACTGCTCATCGGGCGCATTCCAGAAACCGATGGCACCGCGGGCTTCAATGGCTGAGGGCACCACCCGGCTGTTGACCAGTTCGAGTTCCACCACATGGGCTGCTTCGTCCATAGCCTTTTGGGCTTTGTCCTCATCGCCCTTATGGAACGTGTAGCAGAGGTTTGTTCCAATCTCCGGCCATATCACAGGCGTCTTCTTGTCCAGCACCGTGGCAAGATCGACAACCGGCTCAAGGTCCTCATACTCAACGTCCACCAACTCAGCCGCATCACGGGCCTGCGCCCGGGTCTCAGCTACCACAAAGGCCACAGCATCGCCAACGAACCGCACCTTATCAGTGGCCAAAGCATGGCGGTCAGGCCGGCGCACGCCATGTTCGTCAATGCCGGCCACCTCGGTGAGGGTCGGGAAGGGGCCATAGCCTTCCTGCATGTAATCAGCAGCCGTGTAGACCGCGATCACACCGGGGCCCCCTTCGGCTTCATCCGTACGGATGGAAACGATCCGGGCATGGGCATAGGGGCTGCGCACCACCGCTGCATGGCAGCTGCCCTGCAGCGTGATGTCGTCCAAGTACTGCCCGGCGCCCGTCAGGAAGCGTTCATCCTCGCGCCGCCGCACGGCCTGACCAATCCCAAATCGTTCCATCGCTGCGTCAATCCTTGTTCTCGTTCACCGTATGGCAGCCAATCGGGCCATCAACTCCGCCTTGTTCGCCGCAAAACCGCCTGCAACCCACCAGTCTTCAGGTGCTTGCAAAAGACGGCCCAGCTCTTTGCCCTCAACAATGCCCGCGGCCTGCAAATCCTTACCGCCAATGGGCAGTTCCGGTCTTTGCCAAACCTGCGCCTCGTCTAAAAGAGCAGCATAGTCTGCATCGTTGGCTGGTTGCTCGCTGGTGCTCCAATCGAGCAGGAGCCTATCGATAACAGCCTGGCTGCCATGCCAATAGAGCAATGTTTGCCTTTCCGCATGCCGAAAAGCTGGGGACAAGCGCGGCAGGGTTTCCAAAGCGGCCAGCCGCTTTGTCTCCTCATTGCTGAGCACAAATGCAGCGCGCAGGTCTTGCGCCGTTTGGTCTGCGCTGAGCGCCCTGAGTCGCCGCACCGGGTCAGCTGCAAGGGATTGTGCCGCTTCAATGGCCGACACGCTTTCAAAGCGGGCAAGATCGATGCGCCCGGCCAGAATGGCTGCCAGCACCTTATGCTTGTGCATTAAGGACAGGGTGGATCCGGCTTTGGGTGCCGTCAGGAGCTTCAGCACTTCTTGGCGGATCCGCTCGCGCGAGAGCTTTGCCAGAGCGCCTCGCGCCGTCACGCAGGCTGCGAGCGCGTCAGCGTCGGGCGCCCCTTCGCCATACCAGGCATAGAACCTGAAGAACCGCAGAATGCGCAGATGATCCTCCTCAATGCGTTCTCCGGGCGAGCCCACAAACCTGACCCGGCCGCAGCGCAAATCCTCCAGCCCATCCACAAGGTCATAGATCTCGCCGTGCTCATCGCAGTAGAGCGCATTGAACGTGAAATCCCGCCGATGGGCGTCAGCGGACCAGTCATCGGTAAACGCAACCTTGGCGCGGCGACCGTCCGTTTCCACATCCACCCTGAGGGTGGTCACCTCAAAGCTATGACGTGCGTTCTTGGGTCCAGCCACCATCGTAACAGTGCCATGCTCCAGACCCGTGGGATGCACCGAGAGGCCCGCAGATTTGGCGAGCCTTATGATGTCCCCCGGCGTTTGGTCCGTGGCAATGTCGATATCGTTGATCGGCTGAC
>JBCDIP010000095.1:0-8633 GCA_038748855.1 Pseudomonadota bacterium | reverse complement strand
TTGGCATGGTTGAACATGGCCGACCCGTTCAGCAGCACCTCAAAGATGAAGACCGCAAGCGCCGGTGCGCCGAGAAGGATGATCACCGCAAACTTGTAGAGCATGGAGAGGATGATCTCCACGGGGTGGAAGCGTGCCCCGGTGGTGACGTCAATGTCCCGGTCGGCGTGATGCATTTGGTGCACTCGCCACAAAATAGGGATCTTGTGGGAGGCCACATGCTGTCCGTAGATGGCAAGGTCCAACAGAACCGCGCAGATCAGCACCTCAAACCAGAAGGGAAGATCCATCAGCGCGAAAAGACCCCAGCCTTGCGTTGTGGCATATCCCGCCACGCCCACGGCCAGGATGGGGAACAACAGGCGCAGGGCGAGCGTGTCCACGACCACAATGCCGATATTGGTGAACCAGCGCCGGGAGACGGGCTCGGTGCGTTCCTTGCGCGGCATGGACAACTCCAAGATCGCCATCACCGCAAAGACGCCCGCAAAAACGCTCAGCCTTATGAGGCCCTCATTTTCGATGCCATGCTCCATCAGGTGTTACCGCGCCCGCGCGCTTAAATCCGGTTTACGGGGAGCTTCAGATACTGGTTGCCATCATCCTCCGCGGGCGGCAGGTGGCCACCGCGCATATTTACCTGGATCGAGGGCAGGATCAGCTTGGGCATGCCGAGTTTTGCATCGCGCTCTTCGCGCATCTTCACGAAGTCTTCTGAGGCCACGCCGCCACCCATATGGATGTTCTTGGCCTTCTGTTCGCCCACGGTGGTCTGCCAGGCGAACTCGTCGCGGCCCGGCGCCTTATAGTCATGGCAGACGAAGATCACCGTGTCGTCCGGCAACTCAAAGATGCGCTGCACGGAGTTGTAGAGTTCTTCGGCGCTGCCGCCTGGGAAATCGCAGCGGGCGCTGCCGAAGTCCGGCATGAAGATGGTGTCGCCGGTGAAGGCGGCATCCTCGATCAGATAGGTGAGGCAGGCCGGGGTGTGGCCCGGAGTGTGGATCACGGAGGCCTGCATGGTGCCGATGGTGAAGGTGTCGCCATCTTCAAACAGGGCATCGAACTGGCTGCCGTCGCGCTCAAAAGCTGTCCCTGCGTTGAAGACCTTGCCGAAGACCTCTTGCACCACGGTGATGTTCTTGCCAATGCCGAGCTTGCCGCCCAGCTGCTCCTGGACGTAGGGCGCGGCGGACAGATGATCGGCATGCACGTGCGTCTCGATCACCCATTCGACCTCAAGGTCGCTTGAGCGCACGTGATCGATGATCTCGTCAGCCGATCCATAGCTGATGCGCCCGGCCGCCATATCGAAATCCAGAACTGTGTCGATCACCGCGCATTTGTTGGTCTTCGGATCAGACACCACATAACTGATTGTGTTCGTTGCTGAATCAAAGAAGCCTTTGACATTGGGAATCATCGAAACTGGTCTCTCTCTTGTTCAAAAGCCAGAGGCGGTGGCGCTTGTCAGGCCAATATATTCGCCTTCTCTAATATAATAGAAACTGATCAGCACTTCAATCCAACCCCATCTAACGTGTTGGTGAGTTAGATGAGCAGTTCGGTAGAGATTGAGCGTTCCGCGAGGCTGGGTTTTGCCCCCTCGCCTTCGAACCATTGCAACTGATCGCGCAAGCTCACAACCGTGCCAATGATCACCAAGGCCGGGCCCTTCAATGCCTTAGAAACGGCCAAATCTGCGATGTTGCCCAAGGTTCCTGTGACCACCTTCTGGTTGGTACGAGTGCCATTGTCCACGATGGCGGCGGGCAGATCTGCGTCCGCGCCGCGGGCGATGAACTCCCCGGTCACCTTATCCAGAGACCCAAGCCCCATATAGATCGCGACGGTTTGGCGCGGCCTGAGGAGCGAGGTCCAGTCCAAGTCAATCACACCGTCGCGGCCATGGGCCGTGACGAACACGCACGACTGCGCATGGTCCCGGTGGGTCAGCGGAATGCCGGCATAAGAAGAGCAGCCTGAAGCCGCCGTAATGCCGGGCACCACTTGGAACGGCACGCCCTCAGCGGCCAAGGTTTCGATCTCTTCGCCGCCGCGCCCGAAGATGAAAGGGTCACCGCCTTTCAACCGCAGCACCCGTTTGCCCTCTTTGGCAAGGCGCACCAAAAGCTGGCTGATCTTTTCTTGCGGCAGCGTGTGGTCCCGCGGGCGCTTGCCCACATAGACGCGCTCGGCATCCCGGCGCACCAGGTTCAAGACCCCCTCCCCGATCAAGCGGTCATGCACCACCACATCAGCCAGCTGCATGAGACGCAGCGCCCTGAAGGTCAGAAGGTCGGGATCCCCGGGACCTGCCCCCACCAGGAACACCTGGCCAATGGGACGGCCTTCTTCTTCATGGACCATGGCCTGGAGCTCTGATTTGAGCTGCGCCTCTGCCCGGGTCTCATCGCCGGCGAGCACCAGATCTGCCGTGGGCCCGTAGATGGTGCGCTCCCAAAACTTACGCCGGGCCAAGCCGCTGGAGAGTTTGTGGCCCACAAGCTCGCGGAACTGTCCGGCAAACTCTGCCAGCCGTCCATAACTTGCCGGCAGCATGGTCTCCAACCGCGCTCTGATCATGCGGGACAGGATGGGCGCGGTGCCGCTGGACGACACTGCAATGACCAAGGGCGAGCGGTCAACGATGGAGGCCATGATAAAATCGCACTGCTCGGGCACATCGGCGATATTGGCGGGCACACCGGCCTTGCGGGTCAGATCATAGAGCGCCCCGTCAATGGCCTCGTCTTCGCTGGCGCCGAAAGCAATAGCCACGTCGGTAAGATCGTCCAGAACCGGCGCCCGCGTCTCGTGCGTGAGATCCGTACGGCCCTGAAACTCAAGGAATTCATCGCTCAAGCTGTCTGCAAAGACCATCACATGGGCGCCGGACCTTAGGGAAATCTCCGTGCGCCGGGCCGCCACTGTGCCCCCGCCCGTGACCACCACCTTGCGGCCTTTCACATTGTAGAAAACTGGGAGCTGTTCCATCGCGCCATAATCCGATGTTTGCACCGTCTGCAAGCAGAAACCCGTCAGAACGCTCTATTATTGGCCCTTGTCAAACGAAAAGTCTCTGTGACCCATTTTCTGGTGTGCCTGCGGCAGTTTCCAGCCCGCGGGTGGCGTTTCCACGCAATAGGATGACGCTTACGTGACCTCATCTCACCTAAGGGCAGAATATCTTGCCCGGCGCGCGTGAGGACCTAGTGAGGACGCGCCTACAGAAATATGGCGGCTGACCGCCCGGTGCACACGCCGGATCAAGACGCACGCCTTGCCGCGAAAGCGGGCACGTGGAGGACGAACATGGCAAACATCGACACCCTTAAGGCACAGCGCGAGGCATCCCTGGCAGCCACAGCCGGCGGCCCGCCAGCCCGCACCATCAACCAGTTTTTTGGCGTTGGTCCGATCACCGATCTGACCGCTGATGAAGTGGACAGCCGGCGCATGCGCTTTGAGTTTGAAGCCTGGCTTGAAGCCAACTACCGCAAGGTGGACGACAACAACAACCCGATCGGCGCCTTCACCTCCGCAGAGATCGGCCGCAGCATGCACCGCGGCTATCCGGCCGACAAAATCCTGCTGGACATGATGGGCGAGATCCACCGCTATTTCGGCTTTCCGAAGAAGAACAAGATGGCTGTGGGTCTCGGCGGCGGGCACAGCGGTTTCACCGTCTGCATCATGCACCTGATGAACGCCAATGATGCCGGCCAACATGTTTTCGTCGACACCCCGCGCCCAGAATCAGACGCGGCCATGGCCGGCGGTTTCTTCCGCCAGTCCTGGGGTGCGCAGATGATCGAGATGCACCGCTTCTCTGAGAACGGCGATGAGGCACGCCTGCACTTCAGCGATGAAGAAGGCACGATCCCCACGGCCGATGAGCTGAGCGCCATGGGCATCAAGCTGTTTGTGGGCGTGGGCCATGAGACCACCGGCGCCACAACCTACACCGATGGCGACATTGCCAACCTCCTGGAGTGGATCGACCGGGACCCGGCCAACCACCATGCGGTGGTCGATGCCACCTCCATGCTGGGCGCCATGCCCTGGCCAGAAGAGATGGTGTCAGAGTTCATGTCCAAATGCTGCATGTTCATGCCGTTCCAGAAAGCCATTGGCGGCATTTCCGGCTATCTTGTGGCGTCTTTCACGCCAGAGGCCATGGATCTCATTGAGGCCAACCAGAAAGATCCGGCCTGGGCCATTCCGCGGCAGCTGAAGATCGTTGTGCCCTCAGACCCCAAGCGCCCACTCAGCGGCGAGAAGTCCACCGCGCTGGGGCCCATCTACGACCCTGAAACGCACAAGATGCAAGGCGGCATCATCAACACCTACTCCACGCTCGCCTTTGCCGAAACCACGTTCGGCCTTCAGCGCTCTGAGAAGATTGTGGGTTCGGTGAGCGCGCTCAATGCCCGCTCGGTGAAGAACCGTCAGACCATTAATGAGTGGGTGGCCGCCCATCCCCTGTTCGAGCTGGGCGTGGCGAAAGAAGAGCGCCGGGGTGCTGCCGTGACTCTATTGAAGGTGGTCGATCCGGACATCACCGATGCCGATCTCCACAACCGCATCATCGCGAGATCCAAGCAGATCCTGGCGTATGAAGGCCTGACCCACCCCAACGGCGAGCGCGAGGCCGGTCTGGATGTGGCCCGGTACGTGAACGCGTTCCCGGGCACGCCGGGCGACTACCGCGCCTGGATCGGCGGCATCCGCCCTCATGGAGACATAGAGGCCCTGTTGGACAATCTGGAATACGCCTACCACCGGGCCAAGATCGTGGTGTTGGAAGAATTGCTGGCTGAGCAGGGCGAAACGTTTGAAGCGCCCGCCTCCACCGGTGATGCGCATCGCCAAGACGATGCAGACCGTGCTTACAAAGTCCTCGTGGCTGATCTGGTGGGCTTGAAGTTCGATGCAGCCGGCCAGCCTGACCACAGCGAAGTGAAGGCTTATGTGGAGGCCAAGGGCGGCGTGTTCCATGAAGGCGGCCTCAACGGCGCCGATCTGGAGGCGGGCAAGATCCACTTCTTCTATCAGCCCGATCTCAGCACGGAGGCAGAGATCCTGCCGCAGACCGATCAGGGGCAATATGATGCTCTGATTGCTGCAGCCACGTTCATTCCAGCAGGCTCCCAGTTCGCCGAAGGGGGCGTGCGCATCGGGGCCGGCACCGGCAATATGGGCTCTGCTTCCTGGGGCGGCGGCAATGGGGATGGCGGCTCAGCACCGCTGATGAACACCCCCAGCTTCAACAGCCGCGCCACGGCGCAAATGACAATGAAAGCCCTGCTGAAGCGCACGCCGGACCTGCCGGTGGACCGGATGCATGAGATGGTGGTGGCCGGCGACTTCGACACCGGCAAACAGCTGCGCGACTTCCCCACCGAGAAGCTGGAAGGCAAGCGCATGGCCGTGATCGGTTACGGCAATATTGGCCGCGAAGTGGCCAAGCTCGCCCAGGCGTTCGGCATGAGTGTTTCCGTTCACGCCCGCCCCGCTCATAAAGAGTGGATCATGTCGGAAGGCTTTGAGTTCGCTGAAACCGCCGAAGATGCCGCGAAGGGTGCGGACTTCATCAGCCCGCACACAGGCCTTGGCCCCGTTTCTGCGGACACAGGCCGCTTTGCCAATGCGGATATGTTGAACGAGGCGATTTTGAACAACCTCAATGACGGCGCTGTGGTGGTGAACTATGACCGTGGTGAAGTGGTCTGCTGCGAGGCGCTGAACAAGGCGCTGGAAAGCGGCAAGGTTCGTTATGCCGGCATTGATGCTGACCTCTTCAAGTGTTCTGAAACCGGCGCGCTGTCCGGCCCCATGGTGCCTTATCTGGATGTGGAGAAGCGCCACAAGGGCAAGCTGGAACTTCTGCCGCACGCGGCGGCTGACACCGAACACTTGTCACGTGTGGAAGGCGCCAAGCAGGCGGTGGACCAGATCTTCGATGCCATCCAGTACAAGCGGGTGACCAACCTGAAGGGCGATCTGCCGGACGGTTACACCAGCGGCGGGGCCAAGACGGTCGCCGGCGTTGGCAAGGTGACCGGCCAGGCCCTGGCAACAGCGGCCGACAGCCCTGAGACAACCGCTGAGCTGCGCCACCTGGCTGAGGACATTGCCGCCATCTGGGGGTCTATCGATGCCATTGACGAGCCGGCCCGCCGGGCTGAGCTGATTGAGCGCTACGGGGCCGATTTGATCCGTCATTCCAACACATATGCGGTTATGATGGAGCGGCTCGGATTGAAAGGTCCTTTTGGGTAAGGCCTAGGTGCCCGGGCGCGAAAGGCATGCGCCCATGCTCAATGTGATCTTCGATGTGGACGGCACGCTGGTGGACAGCGATGCGCTGGACGGCGCGCTGTTTCTGCAGGCCGTCAGCGACGTTCTTGGACAGGTGACCTTCCGGGACGACTGGGTGGATTATCCGCACGTGTCGGATGCCGGTATCCTGGCAGATATTATCCAAGACAACGGGTTCTCGCCCGGCACCGGACTGGAGCAAAAGGTTCGGGACCGCTTCGGCACCCTCATCACAAGCGCCTTGGACGAAGCCCCCTGTCAGGCCTTGCCCGGGGCCACCGCCGTCACGGCTCAGCTTGCGACGCGGCCAGGAACAGCGCTTGGGGTGGCAACCGGCGGCTGGGGTCACACGGCACGGGCAAAGCTTGTCTCTGCCGGCTTTAACACCGGCAACTGGACCATCGCCTCTTCAGATGACCACCATGAGCGCACCAGCATTATGACTTCGTGCCTCGCCCGCCTGCCCGAGCGGGGCGAAAGAACGGTCTATTTTGGCGATGGCCTGTGGGACCTTCGGGCGTGCGAAGAGCTGGGCTGGGCCTTTGTGGGCGTGGGTCCGCAGCTGAGCGCCACGGCGCCAGTGTGGATTGAGCACTTTGCAGACTGCGATCTGGAGCAGGTTCTGCGGGCCGCGCTGGATAAGGGACCATGAATAATCCTGCTGCACGCCACGCATCGATCATGTAAACACCGTTTACATGAGTTGGAGCAAACGCAATCGTGGCGGTGAGAAGCGTGGCTATCACCATGGGAATCTGCGCGAAACCCTGGTGGAAGCCGCCCTGGATCTCATCTCCAAGAAAGGTGCTGCCGGCTTCACCTTTGCCGAAGCTGCACGCTGGGCCGGGGTGAGCCCGGGCGCGCCGTATCGCCATTTTAAGGACCGCGATGAGCTGATTGCCGATGTGGCCTCCCGCGGGTTTGAGGCGTTTGCAGTGAAGTTGCAGAAGGCCTGGAACGACGGAAAACCGGACCCGTTCACCGCCGTTCAGCTGATGGGCCGGGCCTATTTGGAGTTTGCGCGCAAAGAACCGGCCTATTATTCGGCCATGTTTGAGGCGGGTTTGCCGCCGAATTTGAGCTTGGAGTTTGCTCAGTCGGCGGACAAGGCGTTCGATGTCCTGGTGGAGGCGGCCAGCGCTCTGGTGGCCGATTTAGACGGGCCCGGCAAGCCGCCTGCCCGCATGGTCGCCCTTCATATCTGGAGCCTAAGCCACGGTATCGCCTCGCTTTTCGGGCGCGGCGATGAAGCCCGCAGGCCTTTGCCCATGCCGCCCGAAGACCTCTTGGAAGCTGGTGTTCTGGTCTACCTGGAAGGCCTTGGCATCAAGCGTCCGACTTAAGTTCCCCCTGCAAAGCGAAGAATCTTTCCGTTTCCAACCGTCTTCCCCTTGACAGAGCAGGATGGTGTGGCCAGATATGTAAATGTAAATAACATTTACATGAGGAACAAATGCAACTCGCACAACGCGTGGATGAATATGGGAAGGCCGGGTGGATCACCCTAATGGTTCTCAGCTTCATCATTTTCTGGCCGGCTGGACTGGCCATTTTGGGATACATGATATGGAGTGGACGAATGGGATCTTGGAGCAAATCTGTAACTAACGGCCCCGGCCGGTGGTACAATTCCAATGCGAACACGGCGGCGGCCAAGTGGTCGTGCTCACGCAGCAAGCACCGCCGGCATGGGCTCAAGCCCACAGGCAATGCGGCATTCGATGAATACCGCGAGCAGACCATGCAGCGCCTGGAAGAAGAACAGCATCAGTTCGAAGAGTATCTGGAGCGCCTGCGTCAGGCTCGCGATAAGGAAGAGTTCGACAGCTTCATGGCCGAACGCAAGGCCCGGGCTGACGAGGCTGACGAGAGCGGGGATGAGGCCCCCAAGCCTGCCGCGTAAGTGTTGAGTTCCCCCCCGCCGTCATCCCGGAATTTTGCGTCAGCAAAATATCCGGGACCCCGGGGCTGCAAGCTTGGAGCAGAGTGAGCCTGGGTCCCCGCTTTCGCGGGGATGACGTGTTAGGATGCGGGGATGACGAGTTAAGTCGCTTCCCCTGCGAAAGCAGGGGCCCATAGCTCTCCCCTTTTCCATGGCTCAGAAGGTCCCTGCGTTCGCAGGGACGCGGGCGTTTTACCTCGCCATCCACCTGCGCAGCCGCGCCCAAGGGCTCTTTGCCGGCTCCACCAAATGATGCAATTCGAAGCGGTCTACCAAATCCTCTTCGGTTGTCATATTGAACGGCGGCTCGAACATATGAGGTTCAGGCTGCTTGAAGTGCATGGAGTTTCGCCCCATGCCGAAATTG
>JBCDIP010000094.1:0-8634 GCA_038748855.1 Pseudomonadota bacterium | reverse complement strand
CTCAAAATCCTTCTGGAATCGGCTCGCTCAAATGCGCATTTGATCACCACGGTCCAGAACTTCTACTCCAAAGAGGTGGTTTCCCGGGTGCGTGACGTGGACGCCGTTAAGGTGAGCCACGATTTCCGGAATGCTCCGGCCACCATCCCTCTGCCGGCAACGTTGATGATTGAGCTCTCCAAGGAGTTCACGGCAAGCGGCGCGCAGTCCAGCTTTCGGCTGATCAGCGATTACCCCTTTCCCTCGCGCCAGTCACGAACCCTTTCGACATTTGATAAAGAAGCTTTGGCCGCTTTGGTGACGCGAAAGCAAAATGAGTTCTTTGCTGATACCGAGCAGAACGGAGAGGCTCTGTTCAACTATGCCACTCCGATCGTGATGAGCGAGTCCTGCGTTGCCTGCCACAACCGGCGCAGCGACTCGCCGAAGCGTGATTGGAAGGTGGGCGATGTGCGCGGGGCTCTGGTGGTCAGCCACTCCGGTGCGGTGCGGGCTGGGATCATGCCCGGCAGCTTGAACCAGATTTCACTGCTGCTCGTGTTGGTGTTCCTGATGACCACCGCATTGTTGGCGCAGCTCATCTTGCGTTACCGCAAGGTGCACCGCGAAGTGCAGGACTTGGCCGTCTCTGCTGTTGAGCAGAACGAAGCCCTGGAGAAGGCGCGCCAAGCTGCCCAGGCAAGCGAGGCCCGCCTGACCGATGCAATCGAAGCCCTGCCGGATGGCTTTGTGCTCTACGACAAAGATGACCGCCTGGTGGTGAGCAATGAGAAGTACCGGCAAATCTATAGGGCCAGCTCCGACTACATCAAAAAGGGCGTATCCTTTGAGGAGATCATCCGAAAAGGGGCAGAGGCGGGCCAGTACGATATTCCAGATGGCGACATTGAAGGTTGGGTGGCTGAGCGGCTGAGGGCACACCGGGCCAAGAGCGGCATGGTGGAACAGCATCTGGGCAGTGGCCACTGGTTGCGGATTATCGAGCGGGGCACCAACGATGGCGGCACGGTTGGCTTTCGGGTGGACATATCTGAACTGAAGGCCCGCGAGCATACTCTGAGACGTAGCGAAGAGCAGCTCAAGACCACCGTGAGGTCGGCTCTTGATGCCATCATCGTCATTGATGAGAAGGCGGAGATCATTGAGTTCAACCCGGCTGCAGAACAGATCTTTGGGTTCAAGCGTGCCGACGTGGTAGGCAAGCTCATGGCCGATTATATCGTGCCCGAGCGCTATCGCGACGCCCATGCGGCTGGGATTGAAAAGTTGTTGGAGACAGGTGAAGGCCCACTGCTGGGTCAGCGCATTGAAATTGAGGCGCTGCATGCCAAGGGCCACGAATTCATGATGGAACTGGCGATCCAGCAAGCCGAGGGGCCGGATGGCCCGATCTTCATTGGCTATGCCCGGGACGTTACCGAGCAGAAGGCCGCTGAAGAACAAATCCTTCTTGAGAAAGAGCGTGCCGAAGTGGCCAACCGGGCAAAGGCGAGCTTCCTTGCCATGATGAGCCACGAAATTCGCACGCCGCTCAACGGGGTTTTGGGTATTCTCGGCCTGTTGCGCGATGAGCCCAGCAAGCGCGAACAGAAGAAGCTCATCCGCACGGCCCGGGTTTCGGGCAAGGCGCTTCTGACCATCATCAATGACATTCTAGATTTCTCGAAACTGGAGGCGGGTCGTCTGGATTTGGATGAAGAGGTGTTCCTGATCGATCCGCTGGTGAACGGCGTTGAAAGCCTGGTGGCGCATCGGGCGAAGGAAAATGGGGTCAGCTTATCTTTCACTATCGATGATGGCGTGCCAGATGCCGTGTCCGGTGATGCGGGCCGGATCAGGCAGATCCTTCTGAACCTGTGCTGGAACGCCATCAAGTTTTCCGAGGGCGGAAGCGTGCGCGTCTCCGTTGAGCAACGCTCAGCTGACGGTGACCGCGCCAACATCAGGTTTACCGTGAAAGATGATGGCATCGGCATTGCCGATGAACACCACGACGAACTGTTCGCGGAATTCTCCATGTTGGATGCCTCGTATTCGCGCAAGTTTGGCGGCACCGGCCTGGGGTTGGCCATTTCCAAATCGCTTGTCCAGAACATGGGCGGGGAGATCGATTTCAACAGTAAGCTGGGTAAGGGCAGCACCTTCTGGTTTGATTTGCCTCTGAAAGTTGCAGACGCGAAAGATGCTGTCTCCGATGACGAGCTGGACAAGGAAGATGACATCCCCGCCGTTAGCGATTTCCGCATTCTGCTTGCTGAAGACAACACCACAAACCAATTGGTCATCGGCAACATGCTGGAGCGCCTAGGCTGCCTCGTGGATATCGTGAGCAACGGCCTTGAGGCGGTGGATGCGGTGCAGAGCCGGCCCTATGATATCGTATTGATGGATGTATCCATGCCGGAGATGGATGGGCTGGAAGCCACAAAGCAGATCCGCAAGCTGACCGGAAAAGTGGCGGACATTCCGATTATTGCGCTGACGGCCTACGCCCTCGATGAAGATCGCCAAACGGCCTTTGCGGCAGGTATGGACGAATTTGTCTCCAAGCCCGTGTCGCGCATCGAGCTGGCCCGCGCAATCGCCCGTCAGGGCGAAGCCCGCAAGAGTGGATCAGCTGCCGAACGGGCTGATCCGGAGACAGCCGACTACTTCGACATGAGCGTGTTCAACGCGGTGGTGGGCGGTATGGGGGTTGAGACGCGAGATAAGGCCTTGGCGGCCTTCTCCAGTGAACTGGGCGCTTATGGGGAACGGGTGGCGCAGGCCGCCGAGGTGGGTGATCTGGAAGATCTTGAAAAGGTCAGCCATTTGATCAAAGGGATCGCCGGCACATTCGGCGCCGGCGCGCTGCAGCAGGTGGCCACCAAGGTCAACGACAATGCCCGCACCAACAAGCCGGATAAGGCGTTCACTCAAGCAAAAGATTTAAGCAAGCTCTGTGCGCTAACACTTGAGGCGCTGACGGCGATGAACACGCTCGTCGACTGATGCGGACGTAGAACCTTACTGAGAGATCTGGGATGCCCATCTCGAAACAAAATGTGCTGCTGGTGGAAGACGCTGTCTCCCTAGCGGTGGTTTATAAAGACTGGCTGGAGCGCGCCGGCTTCAGCGTCGACCACGTGGAAACCGGCAAGGCCGCACTGGAGGCGCTGGAACAAGGCGGCCACCGGGCCATGTTGCTTGACCTGAACCTTCCCGATATGAGCGGGATGGATATTCTGAAACATGTTTCAGAACAGCAGATTTCGATCACCGTTGTTGTGGTCACCTCCAGCGGGTCTATCAAGACCGCCGTAGATGCCATGCGGGCTGGCGCGTACGACTTCATCGTCAAGCCGCCCGCAGAAGAGCGCATGGTGACGACCATCCGAAATGCATGTGAGCGCGAACAGCTGCACCAGGCTATCGCGGAAATTCGCAACGATTTCAACGACGGCAATTTCCATGGCTTCATAGGCAAGGCGCCCACCATGCTGGCCGTCTTCAAAATGATTGAGAATGTGGCGCGCTCCAAGGCAACCGTCTTCATTACGGGCGAGAGCGGCACCGGCAAGGAAGTGTGTGCCGAAGCCATTCACAATGCAGGGCCCCGCGCCGGGCGGCCGTTTGTGCCGTTGAACTGTGCGGCAATCCCGCGCGATCTCATTGAGTCGGAGATCTTCGGACATGTGAAGGGTGCGTTCACCGGTGCAACCGGGGATCGGGAAGGCGCAGCGGCGGCAGCAAATGGCGGCACGCTCTTCCTTGACGAGATTTGCGAGATGGATATCGACCTGCAAACCAAACTCTTGCGCTTTCTGCAAACCGGCACTGTCCAGCGGGTGGGCAGTGACACTGTGGCGCCGGTGGATGTGCGGGTCGTCTGCGCCACCAACAAAGACCCTCTTGAGGAGGTGGAGCAAGGCCGCTTCCGGGAAGATCTGTACTACAGGCTACATGTCCTGCCGATCCACCTGCCGCCGTTGCGCGAACGGGATGCAGATGTGCTGGAGATTGCACACCAGTTTCTTCAGAGTTTTTCAGCCGAAGAAGGAAAGGCCTTCGAAGCTTTCTCGGTGGATGCGGAAGATAAACTCTTGGCCCATCAATGGCCTGGCAACGTGCGTGAGTTGCAGAATGTCGTGCGCAATGCCGTGGTGTTGCATGACGGTGCTATCCTGGAAGCGGACATGATCAATCTCGGAGGGCCGAAACGCCCGGCGCCAATTGAGCGTGATCGTACTTCGGTACCTGAGGCCGCAGCTGCGCCAACAAGTTCAGCGTCCACGGCCACCGACGGGGCGGGCAACAAAATTGTCCGGGTTGTTCTGGGCCGGCCTTATGCTGAGCTTGAACGGGATGTTGTGATGGCCACCTTTGACTATTGTGGCGGCAGCGTTCCCAAAGCGTCCAAGGTTTTGAAAATGAGCCCCTCGACCCTCTATCGCACGCGGGAGGATTGGACGCGCGAGGAAAGCGAATAAAAAAAGAGGCGGGCCATTGGCCCGCCAAGTTAGGGGCTGAGTGTGTGCAGCTTAGGATGCGTGTCGATAAAGGCGCGTCAGTGGGATGGTGCTTAGGCTCAGGTGCCGCCAGGTTTCCAGGAACCCTTCAACAGAGACAATATCGTGGTTTGGCGAATCCGCGCGAAGCGCTTCCGCCAGGGGATAGTCATTGCCGCCAGGCGCCATCCGGTCACCGAAGAAGGTGATGGGAAGGCCCGGGTGATCCTGTTTCACAACGCTGAGCGCCTTCGACTTGTTCCACCCCTTGGGCGCAACATCGATGCTGATTTCGCCGCCGGCCGAGGCCTCATAGTCGGTGAAGGTTTCAACGAACCGCTCGATGAACTTGCGCCGCTCGCCTTCGCGTTGGTCCCATTCAAAATAGGCTTTGCGCGCTTCCCGGTCGGCGTTCCGACCAATCACGCTGACGTTCAACATGCCGGTGCGGAACTCGATGTGATTGCCGAACCGGCTCGGATAATCGCTCAGGCTCACAAAGTCATCCAGAGCCTCGATCAGCAGCTTGGGAAACTCATGATCCAGCCTGTAAATGGCATTTCCGTCGGCCCAGAGCTCCGCTGCGGAGCAGCAGAACACGCCACGTGCTCTGGCAATGATTGACTTGGGCAGTTGCTCTTCCAGTTTCGGCAGATCGCTGCCAGAGACCAGGTAGACCCTGTGGCTGTCGCAGAACTTTTCGAAGAAATCTCCGAAATCGTTGTCGATAGGCTTGCGCGGGTCGGTCAGGGTGCCGTCCACATCGAACATGTATATACGTGATGTCATCGTTGCCTCCTATGCCGCAACATCGGTGCCGGGCTCTTGCTCGCGGCCATAGACGTCCTCAATGCGGACGATGTCGTCTTCGCCAAAATATGTGCCGTACTGGACTTCGATAATTTCCACAGGCTCTTCGGTGACGTTTTCAAGACGGTGGACCGCGCCTTGCGGAATGAACACCTGCTCACACGGGCCAAGATCCATGACCTGGTCATCAACAGTCACCCGCGCGGTGCCGGACACAACCACCCAGTGCTCTGCCCTGTGATGGTGGTATTGCAGCGACAGCCGGCCTCCGGAGTCGACGCGAATGCGCTTAACCTTATGGCTTTCGCCGCGGTCGATGGAGTCAAACCGGCCCCACGGGCGGTCCTCGCCAAGATGTTTCATGTGCTCCTTGCGTTGATCAATCTGCATGCGCTCAACCAACGCTTTGACGGACTGGGTGTGGTCCTTGTGCGTCACCAGAACAGCATCATTGTTGGCTACAACAACCACGTCCTGGATGCCGGCGACAGCGACCATAGGGCCGTCGGTCATAACAAGTGAGTTGTGGGTGTTCACAGAGACAACATCTCCTTCAATCAGGTTGCCGCTTTCATCACGATTGCCGTGATTCCAATAGGCCTCCCAGGATCCCAAATCGCTCCAGCCAGGGTTCATGGGCACGATGGCGGCCCTGCGGGTATGCTCCATCACCGCATAGTCGATCGAGATCTTCGCGATGCTGGAGAAGTGTGCGCCTGCCAAGAGCAGCTTCAGACCCATCCAGTGGCCATAGCTGACGCTTTTGCGGATCTTGGCCAGGATCTCCGGGCAATGGGCCTCCATCTCCTCCAAAATGTCTTTGCGGTTGAAGAGAAAGATGCCCGCGTTCCAAGAGGTAGACGGATCGCGGATCAGTTCCTCAGCAAGGGTAGCGCTGGGCTTTTCGATAAACCGTCCGATGCGTGAGGCATGAAGGCTGAGTTTCTCGCCGCTGGCTTGGATGTAGCCGTAGCCGGTTTCCGCGTGGCTTGGCTTGATGCCGAACGTCACCAGGTAGGAATGATCCTGAATGAGATCCACCCCCGACTTGATGGCCCGCAGAAAGGCTCCCTGATCTTCGATCCAGTGATCGGAAGGCAATACCAGGCAGGGCTGATGTTCAGAGGTGTTTGAGGTTGCGATTAGGGCGGCCGCGATAGCAGGCGCGGTGTCGCGGCCCATGGGTTCGCAGATGATGGCCCGGGGGGCGATGCCGCATTCGGCAAGCTGATTCTCAACCACCTGACCGAAGGCCTTCCTGGTCACAACGATCGGTGCGGTAAAGCGTTCTGGGTCCGATACTCTTTTGGCGGTAACTTGGAACAGGCTTTCGCCGTTCATCAACCGGCAAAACTGCTTCGGGGTCTCTTCGCGCGAGACGGGCCACAACCGCGTGCCGGCGCCGCCGGCGAGGATGATGGGGGTGATCAGGTTCGGTTTCATGTTCAGCTCCTTTTGACTGTGCGGCGGTGATGCCGCGGTTTGGCCACACAGTCGCAAGGGGCTGGCCAACTCCGGATTTATCGCCTCTTTGGGTTCAGGCGATGACTCGCAACGCGCAGAAAAGCTCGGTTTTTACAATCATTGCGCTCAGACTTCTCGTGTTGGTAGCCACTATGCCATTTTCGAAAATTGAAAGGATCGCGGTTCGATTTTCGAAATTCAAAAGGCGAAAATTCGCAGATCTATCGATTTTCCCCCTGAAATGGGTGGCATGCCGATTGCTCCTTTAGGGGCGAACCGGAGACACATAAGATGAAAGTCGTTCGAGAGCGTCCCTGCCAACGTCGGCACCACCGCGTCACCGCGCCGCTCGACGTGAGGCTGGGCGAAACAGAGCACCACCACCGTGCCACCAACTGGAGCCTGGGCGGTTTGCGCCTTGATGGCGTCGCGGCACCGCTGCCCATGGTGGGCGATGAAATCCAGCTCAACCTGGTGCTGCCCTTCCAGGGCTTTGACATTGGATTTGACCTCCACGCCCGTGTGGTGCGCACGGAAGAGGTACTCGGCACGGTGGCGTTTGAGTTCACCGAGGTTCCCGAGCGCTCGCGCGATCTGATGTCTCACTTCATTGAAGATCTGATCCGCGGGCAAATGGGTACGTTTGAGGATGCCATCTGCCGGATCGATGTGCCGGTGACCCCGATCTCAACAGATCCTGATCCAAATCCCGCATCAGATGCGCCTATGTCCCGTTGGCCGCTCAAAACCATCCTGATGTCGGCATTCTATATTATCTTAGGCAGCGCCGTATTCGGCTATGGTGGGCTCCTAACCTATTCGTCGATGATGCGGCTGGAAGTTCAAACTGCCGTTGTTTCGGTTCCCCTGCAAACACTCAAAATGCCTGTGGATGGGGTCCTGTCGTCGGTTCGGTTCGGCTTGGGTTCACGGGTTGAGCGGGGCGATCTGATCGCTGAAATCGAAGACCCCAAGCTCGCAGCGCAAATCGCCGCCGCCCAAAGCGCGGTGAAAGACGCTCAAGAGCGCCACTTCCGCTCGCAGGAGAAGTATCGGATCGAAGCGGAACGGCTAAAACTCTATCAGACCATCAACAAGACCGATTTGGATGTGGCCAAGGCCCGTCTGGCCGCCCGCAAGGTGGACCTGGCTGCCGCAGATGCTCATTTTCGGCGTGTCGCCAAGCTGCACGGGGAAGGTTTTGCCAACACCCAGAAGCTTGACGAGGCAAGAGCCCGCCAGTTGCGGGCCGCAGCAGGCGTCCGAGAACTGGAAGTGAAGGTTGCGCAAACGGTCGCCATGCACGCCGTTTCCCACAAGCGCCACTACAATCATAAGGAGTTTGTGGTTGATCTCGACATGTTGGCGCTGGAACTTGATGAGAGCTACGGTCAGCTGAAATCAGCAGAGCGCAAGCTGGCTCTGTTGAAGGACACCCAAAATTCCCGCGCGATCAGGGCCCCGTTCAGCGGCCATATCGTCTCCCTGCCGCAGGTCTCCGGCGTGAGCGTTGCCAAGGGTCAAACCGTTCTGGTGTTGGAGCAGGATGTAACGCCAACTGTGACGGCATACTTGGATCAAGACGAGATACTCAAAGTGGGCATGGACGATGCGGCGAAGATCTTCCTTCCCGCCTTGAACCGTCACGTTGAGGCCCGTGTGATGGCCATCAATCGTCGGTCCGGTTACTTGGATCTCAAAGGGTCTCAGTACACCTGGAAAAGCAAAGGAGAGCGCACGGCGGCTGTGCAATTGCAGCTTCTGGGCACGGCGAGCTCAAGCCATAAAATCTCCGCCGGGCTGCCGGCAGTGGTGATCTTTGACCGGCGCATCACCAACGACTTGGTTGCGAAGTTGACCTCGTTTGCGGCTG
>JBCDIP010000093.1:0-8661 GCA_038748855.1 Pseudomonadota bacterium | reverse complement strand
TCATATCCACTTCGCCGTCTTTCATCAGCTGCGCGTGCTGCGCACCAGACTTCCACCAAATCGCCACATCGTCCTTAATGGAGCGGATCTTGTTGATGGCCCGGTCAATGCCTTCTTCTGAGTCGAGCACCTTATAGACTTCGTTCATGGGCACACCGTCCGCCATCAGGGCCGGCTCAAGTGCGCCATGATACTTGGCCCGATAGGAGCGCTTGCCCGGAAACTTCTTGGTGTCAAAGAAGTCGGCCCAGCTCTTCGGCCCGCCATCTTTGAAAGTGTCGGTGTTGTAGGCAAACACGGTTGAGAAGGTGATCGTGCCCACGCAAGCCGGCAAATGGGTGCCGTCCACAAAGTTCGACACATCGATCATATTGTAGTCGAGCGGCTCAAGGATACCTTCAACGCCGCCGCGGGCACCGCCACCCGAACCGGTGTCGATAATGTCCCAGGTCACCGCACCGGCTTTCACCTGCAGGCGAACATCGGAGATACCGCCATAGGATTCTTCCTTAATGGTGATGCCGAGCTTCTTAGCCACCGGCTGGAAGATCGCTTTACTTTGCGCAGCCTGATAAGAGCCGCCCCATGAGGCAATGGTCAGGTCGGCCGCCATGGCCACGCCTGCCGTTGCACCGATCGCGAAAGCCGCAGTGGCGGCCAAGGCAAAAAGTCTGGTCTTCTTCAGCATTCTCTAAAGTCCTCCTGCTCCAGCCAGGATCATCCCGGCGTTCAAACCCGTCACCGCCCCTGTTGTCTGGTTAGGTTTCCTGTGTGACAGTTGGTCAACTTAGATATCTTGCCAAGTTAACCAACCTCACGCAAGGGCAAGGCGGGAGAGAAGAATGGCTCTGCACTTTTCGGTAGACGAATTTTCCGAACGCCAGGCCCGCACCTGCCGGGCTTTGGAGGCGGCTGAACTGGATGGCATCGTGCTGTTCCGCCAGGAGAGCATGTATTATCTCACCGGTTACGACACCTCCGGCTACACCATGTTCCAAGGCATGTATTTTGGCGCCGACGGCCGCATGGCTTTGCTGACAAGATCTGCCGACCGATTACAATCAGCCATGACCAGTGTGCTGGAGGATATCCGCATCTGGACGGACCGGGAGGGCGCCTCCCCTGGTGATGATCTGCGCGACATGTTGGCTGACTACGGGTGCGCAGGCAAGAGGTTGGGGATCGAGTATCACGCCTACGGGCTCACCGCCCAGCGCGGCAAGATGGTGGACGCAGCTCTTGACGAGTTCTGCCAAACCGAAGACGCCTCCGACCTGGTGCGCATCGTGCGCCTCATTAAGAGCCCGGCCGAGCTGGCTTACGTGCGCAAGGCCGGTGAGCTCTGCGATGCGGCCTGGCATGTGGCAAACACGAAGACCAAGCAAGGCGTGTTCTTAGGCGAGGTCTATGGGGAAATGATGCACACCATCATGGCCGGCGGAGGCGATCCCAGCGCGAGCCGCTGGCCCATGGGCGCTGGCGAAGAAGCCATGATGGTGCGTTATCACACGGGCAAGGAGACCGTCGCGCCGCAAGATCAGGTGCAGCACGAGTTCGCCGCCGCCTATCGCCACTACCATGCCTGTGCCATGAGTGTGGTGGTCACCGGCACGCCGAGCGCAGAACAACAGGCTATGTTCTTAGCCGCCCGCGATGCGCTCAACGCCTGCAAGGAAGTTCTGCGCGCGGGCAAAACGGTGGGTGAGCTCTTTGAAGCTCACCGCTCAACCCTTGAGGCCGCCGGCCTTGGCCATGCTGCGCTGAATGCCTGTGGCTACACCCTTGGCATCTCCTATCCGCCCACTTGGATGGACTGGCCTATGATCTGGGCAGATCACCCAGATGTGCTGGAGCCGGGTATGGTGTTCTTCCTGCACATGATCCTGCTGGACGACCGCACCGGGCTCACCATGAGCTTAGGCGATACATCCATCGTCACGGACGGCGCCTGTGAGCCGGTGACCCACGCGCCGGAGGAGCTGGTGGTGAATTAGCCCCTTGCCGCGCCCTTGCGAACGCGAGGGCCCATAGCTCACATCCCTCCCCGTGGCAAAGAAGGTCCCCGCTTTCGCAGGGACGCGGCAAAGATCAGCATCCCCTCCGCGGCAACCTAATCGGCAGCTGCCGCCTGATCTCCGCATCCACCTCCACGCTCACATGCATGGGCGGCGGGGCGGACAGCAGCGCCTCGGTTCTGGCACGCGCGGCGTCCAGCAGGTCCTCTGCCCCTTGGTCTTCCCACTCCTGCGGCGTGCGCCGGTCAGCAAGGGCGGGGTAATAGTAATCAGCCTGCATCCGCTCCAAGGTCTGGCCGTGCCCGAGAAAATGGCCCGGCCCGTTCACACACACATCCCGGATCACATCGAACGCCAGCGTGTCCTCGCTTACCTCAATGCCCCGCGTCGCCCTTAGCACGCTGCCGATGAGATCGTTGTCGAGCACGAAGCTCTCCTTCGACGCCGCCAGCAAAGAGCCATACATGCCGGCCGCCTCATAGATGAGGTTGGCCCCGGCCAGAGCACTCAACAGCTCCGTGATGCCCTTTTCATACCCGCCCTGAAAGTCGGGCATCTTGCTGTCGGTCATGCCCGCAGAGACCGCACAGGGGATGCCATAACACTGAGCCATCTGCGCGCAGGCGGCCATAAGCACCCCTTGCTCCGCGCTACCCCCCGACATGGCCCCGGTGCGCAGATCACTCACAAACGGCAGCATGCCCATCAGCGCCGGATGGCCGGGATTGAGCAGGTTCACATAGACAAGTCCTGCCAGCACCTCCGCCGTCTGCTGTGCCACAGCTCCGGCCAGCGGCGCCGGGCTTGTGGCTCCGGCCTGGCCGGCAGACACCAACTTGAGCGGGGTTCCCGTATCTGCAGCCGTTTCGATGATCGCCAAGGCTTCCTCGGCAAAGTTTAGGGGAGGAACGATGAAGCATGTGGACACGCAGCAAAAGGGCCTGGCCCGCCAGGCCGCTTCACCGCCCACCATCAGATGGAACATGCTAATCGCATCCCGCATGGTGTGGGCATGGGTGAACGATGTGCCGATGGGCTTGGCCGTGCCAAGCGCACAGGCATAGGCTGTGTTCAGATCCATCTCGTGCGTATCAGTGAGATCGCGGGCCACCACCGTGCGCTGGAACATGTGGATGTTGGGAAGCGCATCAGCCAGACGCGCCATGTCGTAGAGGTCCGCCAGAGTACTGTCGCGCACCTGCCGCGTCTGACTGTCGACAATGTGCACCGCCGCGCCTGACGTGCCCAGATGGATCCTGGTGCCGGATGGATCCAGATCATGCTCAGGGCTTTGCGCATAGAGCTTGAAGCCCCGGCCGGCGTGCTCCAGCACCCGCTCCACCAGCGCCGTGGGCATCAGCAACCGTCCCTGATCGCTCAGTGCCCCGCCAGCATCGATCACGGTCTTAATGCAGCGCTCTGAGGCATTCGCCAAACCCACCTCGGCCAGAATGCGCATCGCGGTCTCATGCACCCGCTCCACATCAGCCTTGGACAAGGGCTGAAACCGCCCCCCTTCAATGCCCGGCCAGATGGCTTCCGTTGCCCCCTGTCCGGCGCCTTCCTTGCGGGCGGCCCGCCGCGCCCCGCGGCCCATACGAACGCTGCTCATGGTTGCTCTCCTGCAGATGCAAACACGTCAATCACTGCCGTTTCTGATATCCATTCAAAGACCCTGCCTGCATGACAGGCGGCCAAATGGGGTGCATTGTCTCGAAACTTCCCTTCGATCTGCGCCGCGCTCATGGGGTTCTGCGGCGCGCCCAAGGGATAGTTGCACCTTGCCTCCACCTGCTCCTGCCCCCGCAAGGTGAGAACCATCCGGTCTGGTTCCTCAGGATCATAGTTCAGGTGCGGCCGGGTGGGGGCAAATGGGTGGACCTCTGTCTGCGAAATCAGGTGTTGGACCTCCGGACGACGCCAGGCGTCCTCCTCCAGATCCGTCAACCGCAAGCGCTGCGTCGCCAATCCCATACTCGCCACAAAAGGCGCACTAAAAAGGGCCTCAGCGCGGCTCTGAGGTTGTTTGAACGGCAAGATCTTGGCGTGAAAGTCCGGCAGGTGAAGATCGACCCGCTCTACCTCGCCCAAGTCCGTCAGGTGAGGGGCAAGCTCCAGAGCCGCCGTCATCAAACGGTGGGTGTATCCGCAGCTCGGCCACGGCTTTATGACAAGCCCATGCTCCGCCAGCGCATATCCGGTGCCCAGCCTCGCCATCGCCTCATCCAGACGCTCCTGCTGAGTGCCGGCCATCAGGGCGCGAAACCCGAAGGGATGGTCCAGCGCATGGGCCTGGCCGAAGAGGCCCGCTTTGGCATAATGAGCCGAGCTCACCCCTGTCTCTGCGGCAAACCCCGCTTGCAGCGCCTTCGCAGCTGACCCGAACTGGCAGGTCAACCCCGCCGACCGGCTGATGGCCAGCGACAGTGCACCTGTGGTTGCCTCTGCTGACAATCCCAAAAGCCGTGACACGGCTCCCGCCGCACCAATGGCACCCAACGTCGCCGTTGAATGCCAACCCCGGTCATAATGCTCAAAGTTCAGCCCCTCCCCCAACCTGGCGATCACCTCAAAGCCGGCCAGATAAGCCTGCGCCAGCTGACGCCCACTGGTGCCTTCATCGGCTACAGCCAGGAGAGCCGGCAACAGCACAATGGAAGGATGGGTGTTGCCGGGCACTTCCCAATCATCAAACTCAACCGCATGGCCAGCCGCAGCATTGAGCAATGCGGCAGCCGGCTTCGACACCAACGCCCCGGTGCCATAGGCGGGCCGGTCCCCTTCAAGACCGAGCGCCCCTGCAGCCTCCAGCGCCTGGCCGCTCAGCGGGTGGCGTGCGCCGGCCAAGATGCAGCCAAAGCTGTCAATGACGCCCGTGCGGATGGTCTCCAGGAGACCATCATCAAGCTCAAGCGGATCTTCAGCAACAAAGCGGCCGAGCCGGGCGAGAGAGGGTTCGCTCATAATCCTCAGGGCTATCCCAGTTCAAGAGCACTGGAAAGCCGGAAAAAGGGTATATAGTCTATTCCCTGGAGGAATAGTGGAACATGCACCCGAACTGGAAAGCCCTTATGGCCTTTGAGGCAGTAGTCCGCCACGGCAGCTTCTCCCATGCAGCCAGGGAATTGAACGTGCTGCAGCCGGCCATGAGCCGCCGGGTGGCCGAACTGGAAGGCGCCTTAGGCGTGCGCCTCCTCCACCGCACGCGGCCAAAGCTCAGCTTGTCAGCCGAGGGCCAGATCCTGTTCCGCGCCATCTCGTCCAGCCTGGTGCAAGTGGAGACCGCGCTCGAGCAGGTACGCCGATCTTCAGAGCAATCGGGCCTTGTGGTGGACACGACGATTGGCTTTGCAAGCTGCTTTCTGCTCAAGCGGCTCTCCGCCTTTCGCGAGGCCCATTCGGACATCGCGGTAGAACTGATCTCGCGCGACCTGAACGCCAGCTATCGGGAAAGCGAGGCCGACCTGATCATCGCGTTCGACACGCCGGAGCGCCTTCCCGGAAGCCAGCACCAGCTGATCTTTGCCGAAGAGATGATCGCGGTGTGTGCCCCGGCCTATGCCTCTGCCGGATCGCTGAGCGCTGAAGGGCTTGCCGAACGCCGCTTGCTCCATCTGACACACGGCATCCATGGGGAAGACTGGGACCGGTTCATGGCCGGCACCGGTGTGGTCTTGCCGCCGGCCACCTCGCCGGAAAAGTTCATGAGCTTCACGGTCTATCTTCAGGCCGCCCTCAACGGGGAAGGCATCGCCATCGGCTGGGAGCACTTGCTGGAGGATCATCTGGCAACAAGCCACTTGGTGCGCGCCAGCGAGCGCCGGGTGAGCACGACGCGAGGCTATTACTGCTGCCACACCGCGCGGGGCCAGAACACGCCCCAGGCCAAGATCTTTGCCGATTGGATCTGCGGGCTGGTGCCCACCGGCGCCTAGCAATAGCGCTCAGCGCCCGGCAGCTGTGCCACCGAATACCGGTCACCATGGGCAAAGCCCACCGGCAGAATGCGCTCGATCTCAGCCATCTCGTCGGCTCCAAGGTCGCGGGCAGCCCCGCGCGCGCAGTCTTCCAAATTGGCGGCCGAGCGGGTCCCGGGGATCGGGATCAAATGCTCCCCGCGGGCGATGCACCAGGCGATGGCAAGTTCAGCCGGAGTGGCCCCCATCTCCGCCGCAAACGCCTTGAATGGCGCCAGCGCCTTCATGTTGTGGCTGAAGTTGGGTTCCAGGAAGCGCGGATTGTTCTTGCGAAAATCGCTGTCAGGAAAGGTGGACGGGTCAAGCTCTCGGGAGGTCAGCACCCCACGACCCAACGGCGAGAACGGCACGAAGGTCACGCCCAGCTCCTTGCATGTCTGGACAAGGCCCAGATCAGGCATGCGCGACCAGAGCGAATACTCATTCTGAACCGCCATCACCGGATGCACGGCATGCGCCCGGCGCAGCGAGGCGGGCGAGATCTCCGAAAACCCGATGCCGCCAATCTTGCCCTCTTCCTTGAAGCGCAAAAGAGTGCCCATCACATCCTCAATAGGCACCGCCTCCTCGCGCCTGTGGATATAGTAGAGCTCCACATGCTCAACGCCCAAGTCAGACAGCGAGGTCTCCAGCACCTTGCGCAAATGCTCCGGGCGATTGTTGAAGATGCGCTCGTTGGTGTCCGGGTCCCGGGTGATGCCGCCCTTGGTGGCAATCTTGAAGGCGCCCGGCCGCGAGGTAATGTAGTTGCCAATGATCTTCTCAGACCCACGGTACACATTGGCCGTGTCCAGAAAGTCGATGCCAAGTTCAAGGCACTTATCTAAGGTCTCGTGGCTTTCCGCTTCCGTGGTGGGGCCATAGGCGCCGGCGAAGCTCCAGCAGCCAAGGCCAAGAGCGCTCACCATGGGCCCGTCCTGGCCCAGTTGCCGTTGCTTCATGTCAGATCGTTCCCGCTGTGAGGATGGTATTGGTTCCAGCACAGACATAAGTCAGTTGCGCGCCGGAACCAACCTCCTATCCCGCAGACCGAGAGCTCACTGAGTTTGGCCGTGGCTGTGGCTATGGCCGGAATGATCGGAGGCTGCGGCCTGTGCACCCACCTTGGCCATAATCTCCACCTCGCCGGCCTCTTTCAGGGTGAGCTTCAGGGGCAACAACTGGCCCTTTTTGATCTCGCGCTTCAGGCCAAAGATCATCAGATGCAATCCACCGGGTTTGAGCTCTGTGTGGCCCTTGGGCGGCAGGGCGATCTCTTCAACCTTGCGCATGCGCATCACACCGTCGTCCATAGAGTGGGTGTGCAGCTCCACGCGCTCCGCGATGGGCGAGGACACTGCCACGATTTTGTCGGCGGTTTCGCCCATATTATGGATCTTCATATAGGCTGCGGCTGGGCGGCTTTGCAGGGTTACGCGGGCCCAGGTGTCTTTGATCATCACTTGACCCACTTTGTAGTCTTCTGCGAGCGCACTGACGCTGATCGAGGCAAGCGCGGTTGCGGCAATCAATAGGGTTTTCAGCTTCATCGGATTTTCTCTCCGGTCATCAAAACAGATCTGCAGGCGAAGGGACCAATCCCGTTCGCTGCGCTGAAACAAGAACGATTAGAGAGAGGCGAACGGAGGCGAACGCGGGCTGCCTTGGCCCGTCTGAGGCATCTCAGCGCGAAGGGCCTCTGCCTGCCCTGGAAGGGGATCCTGGCGCGAGGTCAACGCAAGCAGCCCTGCAGCGGTGGCAGAAGTATTCACGATGAACTTGCCGCCTGTGAGTGCTCCGCAAGGACACAAGCAATCGTGCCCACCGCTCTCCTGAGACCCGGGCCCCGCCGGGAACTCAATTTCCGCAAAGCTGCCATCCAGGCAGATCACCAGCCCTTGGCCAGTGCCATGGTCCGGCTCATGTGCCGCCATCACGCCGGTCACCGGCGCGTGCACAACCAGAAACAGCACGAGAAGGAAATGGCCGAGCGCACGGCGCATATGGGATCGAGAGATCATGGGTCTCTTTGAGCGCGCGCAAGGCCCTGATGCCTATGTGACACAGGCGCACATTCCGGGCCTAAACGGGGAGGTGCGGCAATCTTCGCAAGGGCTCGAATCATGAACTCTGGGCAGAATGCTTTTATGTTGAGCAACCGTCTCTTGGCCACCACTTCTGGCGCCCTGCTGCTGGCCACAGGGCTCATGTGGCATATCATGCCTGGGAACGGCCAGTTCTCCCCTGGCGACCTTGCGATCGGGCAAACGCGGGCAGAAGCCGAGACCGCCTTCAAAGGTGAGGGCTTTTTCGGGCGCACATGCTTTGGGGAGTTGGCTGTCTTCGCCGACCGCCAGGAGGGAGACCACGAGCAGCACGTGATGGCGTTCATCAACGAGACCACCAGATCCGTCGCCGCCATTGAAGTGCAGCAAGTGGAAACGCCGGTGAACTCTCCGGCGCAGTGTGAAGCCATGGTAAGCGAATGGGCGCAGTCCTATGCCACCCACGTAAGCTGGTCCTCTAAAGCGCCGTCACACTATTCCGCGGGTGCCACGCAACGGATGTTTCCGCGCCGCGCTGGCGCAGAAACATCCGTTGCGTGGCACCCGCGGAATATTGTGACGGAGCTTTAGAGGACCAGCTTACGTGCGTGGCATAGGACAGCGCACATACGCTTACAAAGGCTT
>JBCDIP010000092.1:0-8683 GCA_038748855.1 Pseudomonadota bacterium | reverse complement strand
CGACCAGGCTCTGGAGTTCTTCGCCTGGGGCGCGCGCTCGTGGGTTTGTGCCGGCTCCAACTTTGCACCGGAGGCCCACATCGCGCTCTACAAAGCCTGCGCCGTGGAAGGCAATTTCGACAAAGGCCGGCGCATCATGTCCGCCATGCTGCCCCTGCTGCGCGTGCTCGAACAGGGCGGCAAGTTCGTCCAGTGCATCAAACATGGCCTCACCCTCAGAGGGATAGAGGCCGGCCCACCGCGCCGTCCACTCCAGCCTCTCAACAAGGATGAGAAGCGCGAGCTGGCCGAAGTGATCAAAACCATGAATGTGGCGATCAACGCCATCGAGAAGGAGGCCTGAGATGTCTGATCTTCTGACCCGCGAAGAATATGCGGCCCTGGCCGGCTCCATCGATTTTCCCCGTTCGGCCTTCATCGACGGCAAATTCGTCCCTGGCCGCGGCGCCAAGCTCGCCACGGTGAACCCGGCCACAGGTAAAACCATCGCCGAGATCGCCAGCTGCAACAGCGCAGATGTGGACCTCGCCGTAGGCAAGGCCCGCGAGGCCTTCGACCAGGGACGCTGGGCCAAGATGCACCCTGCCGAGCGCAAGGATGTGCTGATCCGCCTGTGTAAGCTGATCACCCGCAACCGCCGGGAGCTGGCGGTGATGGAGAGCCTGGACAGCGGCAAGCCGATCCTCGACTGCGAAACCATCGACATCCCGGAAACCATCAACACGATTAAATGGCACGCCGAGGCGATCGATAAGATCTACGACCAGACGGCACCAGCCGGCGAAGATGCCGTGGCCATGATCGTGCGCGAGCCCGTGGGCGTGGTGGCTGCCGTGCTGCCCTGGAACTTCCCGCTGCTCATGCTGGCCTGGAAGATCGGTCCGGCCTTGGCCGCCGGCAATTCGGTGATCGTCAAACCGGCTGAGCAAACCTCGCTCACCGCCCTGCGCGTGGCAGAGCTTGCCATGGAAGCCGGCATCCCGCGCGGCGTTCTGCAGGTACTGCCAGGCGATGGCCCCTCCACCGGCGAGCCTTTAGGCCTCCACCCGGGCGTGGACATGGTGAGCTTCACCGGCTCAACAGAAACCGGGCGCCGGTTCCTGCGCTATTCGGCCGACAGCAACCTGAAACGCGTCGTTCTGGAATGCGGCGGCAAGAACCCGGCCATCGTGCTGGACGATGCGGAGCACCTGGACCTGGTGGCCGGCCATGTGGTCAACGCTGCCTTTTGGAACATGGGCGAAAACTGCTCGGCCAACTCGCGTCTCATCGTCCACGCCGCCGTGAAGGACGCTCTCATGGAGCGTATCGTGGCGCGGGCCCGCGACTGGAAGACCGGCGATCCACTGGACCCGGCCAATCATCTGGGCGCGCTGGTGGACAAGGAGCACTTCAAGAAGGTGAAGAGCTACCTGAAAGCCAAGGAGCCGGCGGTCATCGGCGGCGGCGCCAAGGACGGGTTCGTGGAGCCCACGATCTTCGACAATGTGAAACCGGCCAGCAAACTGGCGCGCGAAGAGATCTTCGGTCCGATCCTGTCGGTCATCACAGTGAACTCCTTTGAGGAAGCGCTGGAGGTGGCCAACGACACCGACTACGGCCTCACGGCAAGCGTCTTCACTGCCAACACCAAGCGGGCCCTGCGCGCCGCCCGGGCCATCAAGGCCGGCACGGTGACCGTGAACTGCTACGGCGAAGGCGACATCACGACCCCCTTCGGCGGCTACAAGCAGTCCGGCTTCGGCGGGCGCGACAATGGCCTCCACGCCCACGACCAATACACCGAAACCAAAACCATCTGGATCGACATCTCAGATGAGGCCCCCGCGGAGGAAGTGCAATGAGCGCAACCGCCGAAGCACGCGGCTCGCGCCGCGGCGGACGTCAGAGCCGGCGCGAGGCGCGCCAGGAGGTGCACGAGGCTATGCTGCCCGGCCTGAAGCGCAACCTGCCCCTTGTTGAGCCGCTTACGCCCGAGCAGGTCGAGCGGATTGATGAGGCCTCCATGCACATTCTGGAGAATGTGGGGGTCATCTTCCGGGACGATATTGCGGTTGAAGACTGGACGCGCGCCGGCGCCAAGCTGGACGGCGACCGGGTGTTCCTGGACCGCGGCTTGGTGAAGGAGCTTATCTCCTCGATCCCGTCAGATTTCACCTATCATGCCCGCGACCCGAAAAAGAATGTGGCGCTGGGCGGCCCCAACTCCATCTTCGTCCCCATGACCGGCGCGCCTTACCTGCGCGACTTGGACGATGTGCGCCGTGGCCCGACCCTTGATGATCTGGCCATGTTCCACAAGCTCTCCCATATGTTGCCAGCCATCCATTCCTCGGCTCACCACATCGTGGAGCCCATGGACCATGTGGTTGCCCATCGCCACCTGCGCATCACTTATTCTTCCATGAAGCACTCCGACAAGACCTTCATGGGCATGACCACATCGGGCAAGAACGCCGAAGACGTACTCGACATGTGCGCCATCCTGTTCGGTGAGGAGTTCATGGAAACCCACCCCGTGGTCACGGGCAACTGCAACGGCAACTCTCCCCTGGTGTGGGACGAGACCATGCTGAGCGCCATGCGCGCCTTCAACAAGCGCAACCAGCCCGTGCTCTGCTCACCCTTCGTTTTAGGGGGAGCCAACACGCCGGCCTCTACCGCCCCAGCCGTGGCGCAGCTCAATGCAGAGGCGCTCTCAGCGCTGGCCTATACGCAAGTTGTCCGCAAAGGCTGCCCGGCCATCTATGGCCACTACCTCTCAACGGTCTCCATGCAATCCGGCGCGCCTATGGCAGGAACGCCGGAGATCAGCCTGATGAACTTCATGATCGGCCAGATGGCGCGCCACTACGGCGTGCCTTGGCGCACCTCCAACACACTTGGCGGCGCCAAGACCCTGGACGCGCAAGCCGGCTATGAAAGCTCCACCACCCTCATGGCCGCCCTTATGGCAGGCGCCAACTACATCTGGCACTCAGCCGGATGGAACGAGGCGGGCATGCACTGCTCGGTGGCCAAGTTCATGATCGATGCCGAACAATGCGCCATGGGCCACCGCATGGTCGAGGGCATCCGCTGGGACGATTTCGACGAGGCCATTGCGGCGGTAAGCGACATTGGTCCGGGCGGCCACTATCTCGGCCACCCGCACACATTGGAGAACTTCCAGCGGGCCTTCTTCATGCCCAAGCTGTTCGACAACAACTCCATCGAGCAATGGGTGGCCGATGGCTCCAAGGACGTCACCACCCGGGCGCTGGAGCAAGCGCGCCTGCTCTTGTCGGAGTATGAGGAACCCAAGCTGGACCCGGCCATCGACGAAGCGCTGCTGGACTACATCGCCCGGCGCGAGCGCGAGATCCCGGCCGTGGATGCCCTGAACACCGAACACTGATGGGCAAGATCAAAGTTACCAAGCTCCCCAAGGATCCGGGGCCGGCTGCCTGGAACGCTATCCTGCCGGCTGCCCCGCCCGCTCAACCTTTGGAGGACAACATCACCGCCGACTGGCTCGTGATCGGCGGCGGCTTCACCGGGCTGGCAGCGGCCCGGCGCCTCAGCCAGCTTTGCGAAGGTGACAAGATCGTGCTGCTCGATGCCTGCCGCCTGGCGGAAGGACCTGCGGGGCGCAACTCCGGCTTCATGATCGACCTGCCTCATGATCTCTCCTCAGAGGATTATGGCGGCGCGGTTGAAGCAGACCGCACGCAAATCCGCCTCAACCGCAGCGCCATCGCGTTTGCCGAAGACGCCGCGCGCGAATATGGCATGGCAGCGGAAGCGTTCCAGAAGGTGGGCAAGATCAATGCAGCGGCCAGCGAGAAGGGCCTGAAGCACACGCAGGACTATGCCGGCCATCTCGCCAAACTGGGCGAAGAACACCGCTTCCTCGATGCCGCCGACATGCGCGCCCTGTCAGGCTCCAGCTACTATCAAGGCGGCCTCTTCACGCCGGGCACGGCCATGCTCCAGCCTGCCCTCTTCGTGCGCTCGGTGGGCGAAGGCTTGGCGCCGGTTGTGACCATTCACGAGAACTCACCAGTTACCGCGCTAGAGCGCGAAGGCACGGCCTGGCGCGCCACTACGCCGTCGGGAAGCGTCTCGGCAGGGCGCGTCATCCTGGCGGTGAACGGTCATGTGGAGAGCTTCGGCTTCTACCCCCGCCGTCTCATGCACATCTTCCTTTACGGCTCCATGACCCGCGCCCTCACTGACGCGGAGATCGAGACGCTCGGCGGCGAGCCCACCTGGGGCTTCACCCCTGCCGACCCGTTGGGCACGACCTTGCGCAAGATATCCGGCACCGGCGGCACTCGCATCGTGGTGCGCAACCGGGTGACCTTCGATCCAGGCCTGGAGATCCCCGAGGACCGCATCGCGCGCATGGGCCAGACCCACGACAAGTGCTTTACCGCCCGCTTCCCCAATCTGCCGGATGTGGAGATGGAGTACCGCTGGGGCGGGCGCCTCTGCCTCAGCCGAAACAACGTGGCCGCGTTCGGCGAACTTGAACAAGGGCTCTACTCGGCCTGCTGCCAGAACGGGCTGGGCGCGGCCAGGGGCACCTTGTCGGGCATGCTGTCGGCGGAACTGGCGGCCGGTCAGCCGTCGGAGTTCGTCGACCTGTTGCTGGCCGAAGACCAACCTACCAAGCTGCCGCCGGAACCGTTGGCCTCCATCGGTGCTGCCGCGGTTATGCGCTGGGGGGAGTACAAGGCCGGCGCGGAGCTCTAACCCCACCGCGCCCTTGCGAACGCGAGGGCCCATAGCTCACACCGACCCCCTGGCTTAGAAGGTCCCCGCTTTCGCAGGGACGCGGCAGATTTCATACGCGCCCTTGCGAACGCGAGGGCCCATAGCTCACACCACCCCCTTGGCTCAGAAGGTCCCCGCTTTCGCAGGGACGCGGCAGATTTCATCCGCGCCCTTGCGAACGCGAGGGCCCATCGCTCACACCGTTCCTTTGGCTCAGAAGGTCCTCGCGTGCGCAAGGACTCCGGAACGCCTAGTCCTCCCACGCAAATGCATATAGCTTGGCGCCATAAAAGGAGGCTTCCCATGGCGCAACTGACCTTGAAAGCTGCACAGACCATCATAGACGCCGCGCTTGCCGGCGGGCGCACCGGGCCGGATCGGCGCATTGCCGTTGCCGTCTGTGACGCCGGCGGTCACCCCCTCGCCCTGGGCCGCGAAGAAGACGCCCCACCCCTGCTGGCCCACATTGCCCAAGCCAAAGCCTTCACCTGCACAGCCTACGGCAAGAGCACCGAACTGGTGCGCCAGTGGGCTGAAGACACACCCATCTGGTTCCACGGGGTCGCCCGGGTGGCCGAGCAGCGCATGGGCCTGCCGCTCATCGGATCGAAAGGCGGGGTCTATGTGAAGGATGCAGACGGCACCGTCGTTGGCGCTGTGGGCGTTGCGGGAGAAGCCGGCGAGCAGGATGAAGCACTCGCCTGCCTCGGCATCGAGGCGGCTGGCTTCGTGCCGGACGCCGGCTAAACGCGCATGCCGGCCCCGCTCCACACGCCTTATGACGGCAGCACAAAGCCGTTCACCTTAGCGCTGCAGACACTTAATCCTGACGACTGGATCGAGGTGGATGATCAACTGACTGCGCAATTGGGTGAGAAGGATCATCTGTTCGCCAACGAGCACGCCCGGGTCTTCGTGGCCGAGCCCGCCTCCGTTGAGGCACAAGCCGAGGTCCTCTCCATGCTCATGGCCTATCTGCCGGAGCACTATCCGGAACTCTACAGCGCTGAGGGTGAAACCATCACCATCAAGCCCACCAACAGGACCTACAATCGCTCCGCTTACGCAGACCGCCCGCTGGAACTGGCCGCCCGGCTGATCCAGGATGACCTCGTCCTGATGCGCAAGGAAGACGGCGAACACAGGCTCGTGGCCGCTGCCTTATGCTTTCCCTCCTCCTGGTTACTGGCGGAGAAGTTCGGCAAACCCATGGCCGACATCCATGGCCCCGTGCCCGGCTTTGGCCGCGGCGGGCGCACGGCTGAGCGGATCGAGCGGGTGTTCTCAAACCTCAAGCCCGACCAACCCGTCCAACGCTTCAACTGGTCTTTGTACGACAGTCCCGACCTCTTCTATCCCGAACGCAGCCACACCAAGTCCGGCCTCTTCGATGAAGCGGGCGCACCGAACATCTGGCTGCGCGTGGAACGCCAAACGCTGAGACGCATGCCCCTCTCCGGCGACATCCTCTTCACCATCAAGATCTGCGTCGATCCCCTTGCCGCCTTGCAGGACCACGCCGATGGCGCACGCCTGGCCGAGGGGCTTAAGACCCTGGTTGAAGCAATGGATGCCGACCAGACCGCGTATAAAGGCCTGACCGGCCAGAGGGCGCAAGTGGTGGCAGCCCTGAACAGGATCGTCACATGAGGCCCCCCGACGCCGGTCAAATAGCCCGTTTCGCTGTGCACGCGCTCGTCTTTGTCGGCCTCACCCTACTGACCCAACTGGGCGGCATTGCTTATGCGGTCGCCGTCCTATCCGTTGCACACGTCGCCAACCGGGGCGTAGCCGCCTTAAGCGGCCTTGGCCTCTTCCTGGCGGCCTACGCCCTCCTGCACCTGGCGGCCGAACGCACAGCGCCCTTGCATGGGCGCGTGCCGCTTCCCTGCACCACATCGCCAAGCGCTGATCTTCAGATCGCCAACAGGCTCATTTGCGTCTTGAACCGCCACTATGTCCGCCCCGAGCTTCTCGCTGTGACAAAAGCCCTCGCCGCTCACATGGCCGAGAAGCATGGCGCGGCAACCGTTGCCCTGGACGCCAACTTTCCGTTCATTGACGGCTTTCCGCTGCTGCCGCACCTCTCTCACGATGATGGCCGCAAGCTCGATCTGGCGTTCTACTATGGCGATGCCGGTGGACAATATCAGCGAGGGCTGATCCCTTCGCCCATCGGCTATTGGGGCTTCGAAGAGCCGCAGGCCGGCGCCGATGAGCCGTGCAAACAACGCAACGACCTGTTGACCCTGCGCTGGGACATGGCCTGGTTTCAAGGCTACATAAAGCCCACCCGCCTGGACCGGGACCGCACGGCAGCCGCACTGCGGTGGCTCTCCACCGAGGGCAAGCGGCAAGGCGTTGAGAAGATCCTGCTGGAGCCGCACTTAAAGCAGTCACTTGGCCTCGATAGCGACATCATCCGCTTCCAAGGCTGCCGGGCCGCCCGGCATGATGACCACATCCACTTTCAGTGGAAAGAGGGGTAAGTCAACCACTAAGGCCAAATAGGCTAAATTTCGAAGTGGAATCAGGGCGTTACGCGAAAATGGGTTCGTTCGGAAGTTAAGACATTTTGTGGCTCAAATAAACTATAAAGTGGCACCTCCGCGTCCTTGCGCAAGCGAGGACCTTCTCAGCCATGAGACAGGTGCGAGCTATGGGCCCTCGCGTGCGCACGGGCGCGGGGGGGGGGTTGCCGCAGGATAGCTCCTTTTATCGTCATCCCCGCGAAAGCGGGAACCCAGTGCCGCCTGCTCAGCGGGTGGCGCCCTGGGCCCCGGACATTTTGCTTGCGCAAAATTCCGGGATGACGGTCAGGCTACACCGCCTGCGGCTTGCGCAGATGGAGCACTCCCAGCCCTGCAAGCGCCAGCGCCAGCATGGGGAACGCCGCCACAGCCACAGCCGCCCAACTCACCGAGGCAATCAACGCACCGGCGCTGAACGAGGCAATTGTGGAGGCCAGCGCGATCAGCGTGTCGTTGATGCCCTGCACCACCGGCCGCTCCGCCGGGGCCAGCGCCTCTGCTAGCATGGTCGTTCCACCAATGAAACCAAAGTTCCAGCCGACCCCCAGAAGGATCAGCGCCACATAGAAGTGCACCAGCGTGATCCCGGCAATGGCCACCACAGCCGAAACACCCAACAGACCAAGCCCGATGGCCACAATCACCCCGGTGCCAAACCGGGAGATCAAGGCGCCGGTGAAGAAGCCGGGGGCAAACATGGCGATCACATGCCAGCGGATCACATCGCTGGCCTGGGTTTCAGAGAAGCCACAGCCCACCATGGCGAGCGCTGTCGGCGTCATCAGCAAGGTCATGGTGCCGAAGGAGATCGCCGCACAGAGGATCGCGACCCAGACGGGCCGGCGCCGGATGATCTGCGTCCAATGGGCGGCAGGTTCGCCCGCATCAGCCGCGGCCGCCTCGGCCTCCTTCAGATTGATACCCAGAACGGGCAAACAGCCCACAAGGCCGATCACGGAAATGGCCGCATAGGCCCCGGCATAGGGCACGGCAGAGAACGCGTCCTTGGTCTGAACAAAGATCTCCGGGCCGATCAACGCGGCGAAGAGGCCTGACGCTAAGGTGATGGAGATAGCCGTGGGCCGCCAGCTTTCCTCGGCCGCCTCAGCGGCGGCAAAGCGGAAATACTGAAAGCTCGCCAACGCCGCGCCCAGCAAAGCATGGCCCACACACAGCATCACAAAGCTGGTGAGGAAGAGCGCGGCAGCTCCCGTCAGCCCACCGGCAATGGCAAACAGGCCCCCCAACAGAAACCCGGCCCGGCGGCCATACTTGCCCATAAACAGCGAGACCGGCGCCGCGGCCAGAAGCCCCGCCAGGATCTGTACCGAAACCGGAATGGTCGCCAGCTCACTGGCCGGCGCCAGGAACAAACCGGCCAGCCCACCCAGGAT
>JBCDIP010000091.1:0-8695 GCA_038748855.1 Pseudomonadota bacterium | reverse complement strand
GCCCGGTCTTCAGCCCGGGATGCATGCGCGGGCCGGTTTCCGCCAAGCACATCACGCGCCATTGCGCCAAGCAAATAAGGCAACTCCCCAATACGCGCCGGCATCAGCACAAAGGCGGTGCCAAGAGCGATCCGCCGGGCGCGCTGGCTGAAGCTCTCGCGCGCCGGTGCAACCGGTTGATCCGGCCGAAACACCGCCTTTTCAGACAGGGTGTAATTGTCGCTCATGCTACTCCAGAAGCCCGGATTTCGGGCCTTTCCTTAAAGCTCACTCACGCGCCCATTCCCAACGCAGCGCGCCGGTGCTAGGCCAGGTGCAAGTTCCATGCCCCGCATGCTTGGCTGATCAGGGAGGGCACCCGTGCCGTCAGCAATACCCGAATATCGTCTTCACCCGGTTAACCGCATCGAACTTCGCCTGGTGGATGAGAGTTGGCCGTTCGCCGAGGCTAAAAAGACGGAAATCGCCGATCACTGGCGGGCGCTTACAGCCCAGAACCCGGCGCTGTTTAACGGCAATATTCTTCTGATGGTGCGCGGAGGGCTCTCCGGAGATCTCTTCACAGCAGAGCTGATTGAGGTGGATTATGCCAGCTTCATTACCTGGCGCGATTGGGGGTGGTGCGATGAAACCGTGCACGATTGCTATGGCTCGGCCATCATTGTCTCGTCAGACGGGGCATTGGTGATGGGGCGCATGGGCCATCACACCGTCAATGCCGGCAAGATCTACCCGCCCGGCGGTTCGCTTACCCGCGAGGATCAGCTGCTGGGAGGGGCCGTGGACCTCACCGCCTCCATCGCGCGGGAATTGGAAGAAGAAACGGGCCTGAACGCATCAGACGCAGAAGTTGGCGGCTTCTACATGGCCGCGTTTGATCAGCGGATCGCCATCGGCCAGGTCCTGCGGTTTGCCGAAGATGCTGAGGCGCTGGTCACGCGAACCCGCGCCCACATTGCCTCCGAAGAGCTTCCCGAACTGTCTGAGGCTGTGATCATACGCAGCATGGCGGATCTAGACCCGGACGTCATGCCGCCCCACGCCCGGGCGTTTTCCTCAGCCGTGCTTGAGAACGCATCTGTTGCGCGCTAGGCTCGCCGTCGTCAGAGCATCACTCCTCCTGCGATCTAAAAGGATATGTAACCCGTGGCGCGAGAGTTCCAGACACTTGATGTGTTCACCACCCAACGGTTTGGTGGCAATCCGCTCGCCGTGGTGCGCGATGGCAGGGGGCTCTCCACAGAACAGATGCAGACCATTGCCGCTGAGTTCAATCTCTCTGAAACCACGTTCATTCTGCCCGCTGCCGATGAGGCCAACGATGCTAATGTGCGCATCTTCACGCCAAAGTCCGAACTGCCCTTTGCCGGCCATCCCACAGTGGGCACCGCAATTGCCATTTGCGAGGCGCAAGCGGGCGAGGGGCCTTACCGCCGCGAGCTGAGGCTTGAAGAGCAGGTGGGCCTGGTGCCGGTCACCGTCACCCGGGACGAGGCCGGCCGAACTTACGCTCAATTCACATGCGCCGTCCTGCCCCAGGCCCAGCTGGGCGCGCCAAAGGTTGAGGGCATTGCGGCAGCGATCAATGTGGGCATGCAGCAGATTGGCTTCCACGGCCATGAGGTTCGCCTGCTGAGCGCAGGCGTTCCTTACATCTTCGTGCCGGTGAGCAATATGGAAAGCCTGGAGCGCGCAAGTCCAAATCTCGATGCCTGGCGCAAGGCCAACTTCCCAGCCGGAATGGTGGGCGTGTTTGCCTATACCCGCGGCGGAGTGATGGAAGACACCGCCTGGCACGGGCGCATGTTCGCGCCTGATCAGGGCGTCATAGAAGACCCCGCCACGGGCTCTGCGGCCGCGACATTTCCAGGACAGATCATGGCCAGCGAACAACTCGCTGATGGCCTTCATTCCTGGACGGTGGAGCAGGGCTATGAGATGGGCAGACCCAGCCAGATCTATCTTGAGGCGGATGTGAGAGGCGGAGAGATCACAGGCGTGCGCGTTGGGGGCTATGCGGTTCCGGTCATGCGCGGGGAGCTCTTGGGGTAAAAAATCCCGCGTCCTTGCGAAAGCGAGGACCTTCTCAGCCTTGTGGACCGATCACTCAGGCTTCGCAAAGAGATCCTTGCGCAACGCATTGATGGCATCTGGATCGATCTTCACGTGGATCACAGCCGGGCGCTTTTGAGCCAGCGCATCTTTCAGCGCGGCCTCCGTGCCCCCGGGTGTGTCCACTGCATAGCCGGCAGCGCCACACAGCTCAGCCACTTTGTCATAGGCAGGGCTCTCAATATCCGCGCCGAGAGTGCGGCCGTCAAAGAAGGTGCGCTGATAGGCTTTCTCCGCCCCCCACGCCCCATTGTCGAGCACCACGGCGATCACCGGTAAATCATACGCAACAGCCGTGGTGAGCTCGGCCATGGTGAAGCCGAAGCCGCCATCGCCCATAACCGAAACCACGGGCCGTCCCGGCGCTGCCGCCTGGGCGCCGAGCGCTGCGGCATAGCCGAAACCCACCAGGCCGAAGTCCAAAGGCGTGACCATCCCCGGGCACTCATAACAGGCCACCCGGTCAGCCGCCTGCAGGCACGCATTGCCCGTGTCCAGGGTGATGAGGGCATCGCGCGGCAGTGCTTTGCGCACCTCGCCAAGCACGCGGGCCGGCTTCAAGGGCTGGGCCGGATCGGATTCTTCTTCTAAGCGTTCCGTGTTAAGTGCCGATTTTGACTCATCAAATTGCGCCCCCCAACTCTTCCACCGATCTCTTAACTGTGCCCCGGCGGCCGTCAGCAGTTCCGCCGTCTCCGTGGCCCCGGCCTGTATGCCCAAGGTCACCGGGAAGTAGCGCCCCACAGCGCTCGCCTCAGTGTCCACATGGACAATCTTGGCGTCCTTGTTCACATAGTCATGGTTTAAGAATGTGGAGTTGAAGGCTAACCGGGTGCCCAGCGCCAAGATGAGATCACACTCGCGCGTAAGACTTGCGGCGCACGCGTTGCCCCTGGGTCCGGTCTGACCGGCCAGCCAGCGATGGTCTGAAGGCAGCACATCGAGATGGCCGGTGGAGGTGACCACCGGAAGGCTAAGGTTGTCCGCCAGGGAGGCCAGTGCGGCTGAGCCTGCCCGCGACTTGAACCCTCCGCCGGCAAAAATGATGGGACGTTCCGCATCGGCCAGAAGCGCGATGATCTTCTCAGCCTGCATCTGGCTCGGGGCGCCGGGCTCTGCCCAGCTCAGCGCCGTCGTATCAGGCGGATCAATCTCAGCGGAGAACAGATCGCGCGGGGCATGCAGCACCACGGGGCCGCGCCGACCGCTCATGGCCAGGTGCAGGGCTTCGGCCAGCATCTCCGGGAGGCGCTCCGGCGTGGGGACCATGATAGAGCGCTTGGCGATGGGCTTGAACACAGACAGCTGATCGAACTCCTGGAACGTGTCCTTGCCCTGGTCTTTGCGGGTAATGGCTCCGGCAATCGCCACCAGGGGCGAATAGGCCAGGTGTGCCTCCGCCACGGCGGTCACCAGGTTGGCAACGCCGGGCCCGGCCTGCGCGCCCAGAACGATCCCCGGTCCGCCCGTGACCCGCCCATAGGCATCTGCCATATGACCGGCCGCCCGCTCATCGCGCGCGCCGATATAGTGCATATCCGGATCTGCCCGCAGCGCATCGTAGAGCTCCAGCATGGAGCCGCCCAGCAGCCCGAACACCGTCTTCACGCCGGCGCCCTTCAGCACCCTGATACACGCTTCACCGCCCGTCACACTCGTCATATGTTCCGCCCTGCCATCATGCCTTCATAAACGGCTTCTTCCGCCGACCGTGCGGCGATGCAATCGCCCACCGGGATCACCTCGCCAGCCAACTGAGAAAACGCATCGTGTTGCTCCTCAACGCTCACGTGGCCCAAGGAGAGCACTAGCGTGTCGGTCTCTTCCATGAGCACCGGGTCGCCCGTCAGGGTGTCTTGGAAATAGACCGTATCCTCATCGGCCCCGTAGAGCCTCAGATGTGTGCGGATCGCCACGCCCAGTTTGTGCAGCCGCCCCACATAATGGTTGCGTGCATAAAGCTGAACGGTCTCGCCCGCCAGGGCCGCATTCACGCATAGGGTCACAGCAGATCCAGTTCGCGCCAGACGCTCTGCGAGGCCCAGGCCGATCCAGTCAGCGCGCCAGTCGGCGATCACCACACGGGCGCCGGGGTTCACCTCATTGTGCAGCACCTGCCAGGCGGTCACGCAGTGAGCTTCGCCCAACCCCTCGAGCTCCGGCACATAGGGCTTTGCCCCAGTTGCGAGGATAATCGCATCGGGGGCCTCGGTCTGGGTTGCTGCGAGTGCATCTTGAATGCCCGTGCGCACTTTAACTCCGGCACGCTCCATCTCGCGCGAAAGATTGCTGATGATCCCGCCAAACCCTTCACGCCCCGGCAGCAGTTGGGCAAGGCGCGCCTGACCGCCAAGCTGGCGCTCACGTTCCAGCAACGTTACGTCATGGCCCCGTGCCGCTGCCACGGCTGCGGCCTTCATGCCGCTTGGCCCGCCGCCGACCACCACAAGCCGTTTGGCCGACTGGGCAGGCTCAGGGCTTGGAAACTCCAACTCGCGTCCGGATTCGGGAAACTGGATGCACGAGACCCCAAGCCCCTTATGGGCCCGGCCTATGCAGGCCTGATTACAGCCGATACAGGCGCGAATATCATCGATGTGCCCAGCTGCCGCCTTGTCCGGCATCTCCGGATCGCAGATCAGCGCCCGGGTCATGCCGCACAGATCGGCCTCGCCGTCCGCGATGACCTGCTCGGCAATCTGCGGCTGGTTGATGCGCCCGGTGGCGATCACCGGTTTGCCCGTGGCCGCTCGCACCGCAGCGGCAAAGGGCGCCACGTAAGCGTGCTCAAGACCCATGGGCGGCACAATGTGCACCGACCCGCCCAGTGTGGCCGACGTGCCCGCCACCACGCTGAAATAGTCAAAGCTATCCGCCAGGTGTTTGCAGGCACCGCACACTTCGTCTTGGGTAAGGCCCGTATCGTCCAGCTCAGATCCGGAAATCCGCAAGCCAACTATCAAACCGGGTGCTGCATCGTGAACAGCTTCCGCCACGTCGCGCAGAAAGCGAAGCCGCCGCACCTCATCGCCGCCATAGGCATCGCTGCGCAGATTGATCCGCGGGTTGAGGAACTGAGCGGGCAGATAGCCGTGACTGGCCACAATCTCAACGCCATCATAGCCGGCTTCAGCGAGATGGCCTGCGTTCCGGGCAAAGCCTGAAACAACATCTTCGATCAGGGCGGCGGACAGCTCGCGCGGCATGATGTGGAACCGTTCGTTGGGAACCGCCGACGGAGCATAGGCCACAGGGAGCATACCGCGCGTGGCCGATAGGATTTCACGGCCAGGATGGAACAGTTGGCCAAACACTCTGGCGCCGTGCTGCTGACAGGTTTCCGCCAGCCTTGCGAAGGCGGGGATCGAGCCCCGCTCGCTGGCGCATAAAAGGTCTTTGGAGAAGCCGGCCGTTTCGTGAACGGCGATAATCTCGGACACTATGAGACCGGCACCCCCCTTGGCCCGGGCTTCATGATAAGCGATCAGGGCATCTCCCGGCTCCACATCGGCGAGATAGGTGTGATGTCCGGTGGAGACGATCCGGTTTTTCAGTGTGGTTCCGCCCAAGGTGATCTCGGAGAGAAGATGCGGGAACTGGCTCATGACGCGTCCGCCGCGCGGGGCACCAGAATGGTATGGCGCTCCCTGAAGATCTGATCCACATCGTCCGGCAGATAGCTGGGCTGATGGGTGGCCAAGATCTCCTTGGCCTTCGCTCGGGCCCGGGTCAGCATGTCTTCTGCCCCGTCTTCCTGCCACTCGCTGGGCGTGCGCCGGTCTGCGATGTGGGGATAAACGTAATCGCTCTCCATGCGCGACAAGGTTTGTTCATGGCCAAGATAGTGACCTTCCCCCTTCACCACATCGGCGATCACATCGATCGACACCGTGCTCGCATCCACCTCCACGCCGCGGATGGAGCGCAGCATCCCGCCCAGCATGTCATTGTCGATCACAAAGCTCTCCAGCGAGCAGCCGAGCATGCTGGCCAGTGTGCCGCAGGAGTGGGTGATGATGTTGCATCCGGCATGAGCGGCAAGCGAAACGGAGAGGTTCTTCTCATATCCTGCTTGGGCGTCATGCACTTTGCTGTCGGTGTAGCCGGCAATGGAGCTTGTGGGCAGATCATAGTACCGCCCCATCTGCGCCGCCGCGGCCATAAGGACCGCCTGCTCGCCGCCGCCACCACACATGGCGCCCGTGCGCAAGTCCGATACAAGAGGCTTGGGCGCAAAGATGATGGAGGCCTCCGGGTCCACCAGCCAACCGCCCACCATGCCGCCCAAGGTCTCAGCCACTGCCTGCACCAGCGAGCCGGCCAAAGTCACCGGGCTGGTCGCTCCCATTTGGCCGGCGGAGATGTACTGCACCGGGAAACCTTGCCGGATGGCGTGCTCGGCGATCTCGCAGGACTCTGTGGCAAAGCGCATGGGCGGCACCACGTGGGTGCACATGATGGTCACAAACGGCCGCGCCCGGAACGCCTCTTCCCCGCCGGCGGCCAGGTAGCAGAGCTCGGCAATGGTCTCCATGTTCTCCGGGTCTGAGACGCTCATGCACACATGCTTGTTGGTGCCGGCGAGGCAGGCATAGAGCGTGTTCACATCCAGCGCGAGCGGGTCCGGTGCATCGGTGCAGACCACAGGCCGGCTGAACGCATGAATGTGCTCCATCTGGTCCACCACGCGCGCGCAGTCATAAAGATCCTGGGTCACAGTTGGACGATACGTGGCCGCGTACAAATCGAGGATCGAAGGCGCGCCGCCACCGGTGCTGGTGTGGACTTTAAGGCCGGAGATCTCAAGATCCATGCCGGAGCGCCGGGCGTAGAGGGTGATGGTGCGCTTGAAGCCGGCAAGGGCCTCTTCAACCAGAGCCTTGGGAAAGAGCAGTCGGCCCGCATCGTCCAACGTTCCGCCACGGGCGCACACCAGTTCGATCATCGTCGGCGTTGCTTGGGAAAGGCCAAGCGTGCTCAAAAGCTCCAAGGTGGCGGCATGAGTGTGGTTCATCTCACGGGCGCTCAGAGGCTTGTAGCGTCCGGCGATGAGCCCTGGCTCAACGGCTTGGGCAACGTCGTCGTACGCCTCCTGTCGCTGCAGCCTTTTGGCCGAGCGGCCCCGCCGGGTGCGCGCCGCGTTCTGCGCTGGCATCGGTCCACACCTGTGATTTCTTCAGCTTCTGTCATCATAGGCAAGGGACAAACGGCGGAACAACAGATATTATCCGTGATTATAGATGAGAAAAGATCAGCCATAATCTGATGAGCCAGCACCCGTCTTTGTCCGGTTTGCGCACATTTGCTCTCGCTGCGCAGACGTTGAGCTTCAAGCAAACAGCTGACGCCCTGGGCCTCACGCCCACTGCGGTGAGCCATCAGATCAAGACGCTTGAGCGCGCTTTGGGCACGTCTTTGTTTGAGCGCAAGGTCCGCCAGGTGGAACTCACCGCCAGAGGGCGCGAGTTGGCTGACGCGGTGGCCCCTGCCTTCAGCACCATTGCGGAGGCGGTGGAGCGCTTCTCAGGCGCTGACGGGCGCCATGTGGTGACGCTGGGGGCAGGGCCGGTATTCGCCTCCCGCTGGCTGGTGCCGCGACTTGATGCGTTCTGGCAAGCTCTGCCGGATGTGGACTTGCGCCTGCACCATTCGCCCCTGCCGGTTTATCAGCAGCTGGCGCAATTCGATCTGGCCGTTGCGTGGGGCGATGGCGGCTGGGGCGACATGCAGGTCAACCCGCTCTTGCGCATTGCCGTGACCCCGGTTCACGCTCCCCAGGTGCAGTCAAAGCAGGTGCACTTAAAAGCGCCGCGCGATGTACTCACCTTGCCGCTGCTCCATCAGCGCAATCACACTGGTTGGCAGCAATGGTTGACCGAGGCAGGCGTTGAGGTGGAACCGGAGGCGCTTGCCGGGAGCATATTTGAGGACGCCAACGTGCTGCTCCAGGCCCTGCTGGACGGCAAAGGCGCCGGGCTCGGCATCCTGCCGTTCGTGGCGGATGACATTGCGTCCGGTAAGCTGGTCCAGCCCTGGCCGCTGACTGTGGATCCGGGCGATGCCTACTACCTGATCTATCGGCCCAACGCACTTGACCGTGAACCTGTGCGCAAGGTGTGCAGTTGGTTGCAAGACCAGGCGAAACATTGATACTGCCGGGAAAAGCAGGGACGCGGAAAAAGAAGACCCCATGACAGAGCAGAAACCCGTGCGCATCGCCGTCGATATTGGCGGCACCTTCACTGACCTGCAAATCCAAGATGCCCGCACCGGCGCGGTCCATGCTCTGAAGACGCCGAGCACTCCTCAAGATCCCTCCATCGGCCTCATCACCGGCGTGAGAGAGGCTGCAGACCGGTTCGGCTTTGAGCTCTCTGAAATCGGGCGCCTGCTGCATGGCTCCACAATTGCCACGAACGCCGTCTTGGAGCGCAAGCTGCCCACCGGCGCGCTGATCACCACCCGGGGCTTTGAGGATGTGCTGGAGATCGGCCGGCATATGCGCAAAGACGTTTATGCGCTGAAAGCTGAACCGCGCTCGGTCCTCATCCCGCGCCCCAGACGGTTCGGGGTCAGCGAGCGG
>JBCDIP010000090.1:0-8705 GCA_038748855.1 Pseudomonadota bacterium | reverse complement strand
GGTCGCAGGTTCGAATCCTGCCGGGGTCGCCACTAACTCACTGAGTTTCTTTAAGAAACAAATCAAGCCCCTGCACAGCGGATCACCACCGTTGTGGATCTTGAGAAACGGTTTTACCCCCAAACCAACACACCAACCGCCCACCTCAGACCACCCATGACCACAGGCATCTCCACAGATCGCAAGGCGAACCTCATGGGCAGCCTATGGATGATCGCCTCCATGGCGGCGTTCGCGATTGAGGATGCATTTGTCAAAGCCGTCTCCGAGACGCTTCCCGTCGGCCAATTGCTCATCTTGTTCGGATTGGGCGGCGCGGTTGTGTTTGCCTCTATCGCGCTCTTTTCCAAGCAGCCCTTGTTTGCAGCCCACGTCCTGTCACGCGCAATGCGTGTTCGCATGGTGTTTGAGATCGCCGGGCGCTTGTTCTATGTGCTGGCCATTTCGCTGATCCCCTTGTCCGTGGCAACGGTGATCCTCCAGGCCACCCCGCTTGCCGTGGTTGCGGGCGCCGCGCTGCTGTTTGGGGAGAGAGTAGGGTGGCGCCGGTGGGCGGCTGTTTTTGTGGGATTGGCCGGGGTCGTGGTCATTGTGCAGCCGGGGACGGAGAGCTTTTCCATGCTCTCCATTCTTGCCGTTGTCGGCATGATCGGCTTTGCAGGCCGCGACCTGGCAAGCCGCGCCGCGCCCCTCTCCATCAGCACGTCAGTTCTTGGGTTTTACGGCTTCGTGTCGATCGTCATCGCCGGCGCCGCGTTTTCTGTCTGGCAGAGAGCAGCCTTTGTCATGCCCGGCGAGGACGCATCGCTCTTCCTGTTGGGGGCAGTGCTGGCGGGCGTTGCAGCCTACGCCTGCCTGATGAGAGCGATGCGGACGGGAGAAGTCTCTGCCGTGACCCCGTTTAGATACACCCGGCTGCTGTTTGGCATCGCCTTGGGCGTTGCGTTCTTTAACGAGCAGCTATCCGCTTCAATGCTCTTGGGTTCAGTTCTGATTGTTGCGTCAGGGCTGTTCATCGTCTGGCGGGGCAAACAGATTGCAGCGCCGAAGTAGCTCTCTGAGGGGGGGAGTGGCCTAAGCAGCGCGAGACTTGATCGTCACCGCGCCTGACCAACTGTCAGCAGTTTCAGCCCGCTGATATTTGCGCTGAACACGGTCGAGCAGGGCAATGACATCTGCCTTGGGCGAGTTCACGCGCTCATGGAAAAGCGTCGTCTGCTCAACGATGATGCCCACGACGTTCGGGAAACAACCGCAGCATTTGCCGCGTTTTTCCAACGAATGATAGACTTGGAGGGGCACAATCACCTTCCATGGATCCTGCTCAAGCAGATCCAATATTGCGCTCTCAATCTCAGCGCGTCTGATGATGTTACAGCTGCAAACGATCATTGCACCCATGCCCTCAAGGTGTGGGCAAAATTATGCTCCAAATTGGCGGAGTGCACAACAAAAAATGCAATGTTTTCAGTTGTTTAGAATTATTCTAAAAACGCATGTGCAGCAATGTGGTTGTCCCACTGCACCTGGGCGGACCGCGGTCGATTGACCCGCTCAGTGGCCTGCGCTGCATGCTTGATCATCTTTCCGGTGCCCGAAGAGGCCAGAAACGCCCCGTCCGCTGACAAAGGTGCCACACCACACCCGTCAATCAACCGGACGGACGAGCGGTATGTGCCGTCTTGAGACCAAATGGTGATGAGGTTCCCGCGCGGGCAGGACACTGCGATATGGCGGCCGGTGGCATCAAAAGACACCGCACCGCAATAGTTCTTCATGGATTTCTGCACGGCTGCCGGCGCGGCGTGGAACTGCAGCCCATCAGCCCCGAGGGAGGCCAAGAGGGGCGGGGCCTCTTCTGGCACACCTTCAAACTGCGCAGCTGCAAACAATTGGCCGTGCTGGTTCGCTGAAAGGTGCCGCAGGCTGACTTTATGAAGCTCCCGTGGCGGAGCATGCTCGGCCCGCAATGTGCCGTCTCGGCTGTCAACCAGCACCAAAGAGGGCGCCATATCCGGAATATTCAGCTTCTGCCGGCCGGTCTCCGGGTGGGTCAGGATCCCGCCATTGGCGATGGCGAGCGTGTGGCCGTCTGGCAGCAGGATCACTTCGTGCGGACCGATGCCATGACTGTCAAACTCACCAAGACGCTGGTACCCTTTCGCGGCGTCCCACAGGCCAATCACACCGCGCTCGCCGTCATAGTCATTTTCGGTCGTGTAGAGCACCCGGCCGTCGGCTGAATAACACCCGTGGCCATAAAAGCTTCGGCCATCAGGCGGGGCGATGGTGTGCTTCAGCTCGCCTGTTCTGCGATCCAAGACGACGGCAAAGGTCCCGGGCCTTCGGGCAAACATGATGCACTCACCAGCGCGCGGGCGGAATGCTCCGCCATGGCCTCGCGCCGGCAACTGGACGGACCAATGAAGCTCGCCCTCAGCATCGAACAGAACCGCCGAATGGGTCCCATCGGCTTTTGCTGCACTCAAATAGCTTGAACGGGGAACTGAACCGGCAAGTACGTCGTCAGCACCCAGCGCAAGGCTCGCCCCCAGCGCGCAGACAAACGCCCGGCGGTCAATCCCCATCTTGAGAGTTGAACCCCAGGTTCACATCGAGCGCAGGCGCAAGTTGTTCAAACAGAAGCTGCCTGAGCCCGTCAATGTGGGCAACAAGAAACAGGATCGCTTCGCGCTCCTTTTGTGTGGAGACCGCATCATGGAGCGAACCCGGTTGCTGTTCGATCCGGCCAATGCCATAGGCCAGCTGTTCCACAATAGCATCGCGCATGCCAAGGGTTTCGCCCTCGTTTGGCAGGACTGAAGCCAGGCCAGGGTGTTTCCCGCTGCCCGCCAACAAGTCAGACAGGCTTTGAAGGTTTGCTTTGATGTTCTCCAACGAGCTGCGGCTGCGCCAGCTTTCTGCGCGCCGGGGTCTTGCCCCCTCCAAGGATTTGCCCAGCGGACGGCCAAGCTTCAAATCTGTGATGATCTGCAGCTGTTCCATCATATTGCGTACCACCGCGTTCAAAACCTCGCTCGGCTCTTTCGGAGCGTAGGACTGCCAATCAGCTGCGGTCTCTTTCGCCATGCGGGCGAGGTTGAAACCGATCGACGTCGCCAGCTTGCAGGCTTTCAAGCGTTGTTCAGGCGTGTTGGCTTTACTGTCAAAAATGAGACGTTCCAGTGCCGGAAATCCCTGAAGTGCCACACTGCCGCGACCGATTTGGTCCTTATCGGGGATCTTGTCGATGGGGCCGGAAAGGCGCCGCCGGATCTGCTTTGCCGCCTGGCCATGTTTGTCTGGCCAAAACTGGAAACTGTAGAAGCGGTCCTCGGCCATGGCGGGGCCGAAGCGAATATGTTGCACACGCATCCAGGCCGCAAGCGCTGACGTGTAAGCGCCTTGCACGTCCGGGCCGGTCAGGGTCTCCTGTCCGTTGCAGGCTGCGTCGATCTTCTGTCTGAGGTTGGCGGTTGCCTCTGCCAGCTGTGCGTAGCCCGGTGCGATATGGCCGGCAATGACGCCGCGGGCGAGGGCGGCTTTGTCCAATCCTTGGCCTGCAGCCTGGGTTGAGCAGATGGTCAAAAGGGTAAGAGCGAAGACTAAGTGTTTCATTGTCTATAGCGAGTTCAGATAATCCAAGAGCAGTTGGCGCTCCCTGGGGGTCATGTCAACGACCCGGTTGCGTGCGGCCTCGGCCTCTCCGCCGTGCCAGAGGATAGCTTCAAGCAGGTTACGCGCCCGCCCATCGTGGAGGAAGTTGGTGTGACCGCTCACCGCTTTGGTATGGCCTATGCCCCACAACGGCGCGGTCCGCCATTCCCGGCCGTTTGCCACGCCTTCAGTAAATCCGTCGGCAAGGCCCGGCCCCATGTCATGCAAGAGAAGATCCGTATGTGGCCAGATGGTCTGGCCCCGGAACTCCTTTGGAACATCGGAGCTTGTGCCTGTGACATGGCGCGGTGTGTGACAGCTGGCGCAGCCTGCTTCAGAGAAGAGCGCCTTGCCCTGCAACACCTTCTCTTGTCGGGCGGAGGTCCGCTTTGGGATCGCCAGGTTGCGGGCATAGAAGGTCACCAGATCAAGCATCTTGTCGGTGACCTCTGGCGTGCCCTTCTGAGGATCAGCGCCGTTTGGCGCCTCCATGCATCTGGTGTTGTTTGGGGTGCAATCGCCCGCATGGTGCGGGAAGAGCGTCGTGGACAGCCCCATGTCACCCAAAAAGGCGGCGGAGGCCTGTTGCTCCACCGTGGGCTGACCGGACTTCCATCCGAACCGGCCGAGCGCAACCGCATCCTTGCGCACATCCCAAACGCGGTTTGGCCGCCCGGAAATCCCATCCCCATTTGCATCCTCAGGATCGGCCAAGGCGAGTATGGACGCCTCCGGAATGGCTTCGAGCAGTCCGAGCCCGATCATGGGGTTGGCGACACGTGGCGATATCATCACGTCTTTCGCCAACTCGCCGAATGCCAAGTTGGAAAACCTATAGGTGGGCTTGCGCAGCGTGGCCTTCTCCCCGCCATTCAATTCCACGACGATCTCTTCATATTGGATCGACGGCCTTGCCTCGGCTGGAAACCCTTGAATGGCGAGGTCTTGAAGTTGCCCACCATAGTTCGCATCGGGAAACGTGCTGGCACGATGGGTTTCCAATGCCGCGACCTGTTCGGGCGTGGCGGCGGGAACGCCGGTGCGGAACAACATAGAGGCAAACGTGTCGTCGGGACCGGCCGGCGGGTGCCCGCGGCCATCTTTCAGATGGCAGCGCTGACAGGCCCGTGCATTGAAGAACGGGCCCAGCCCATCCGACGCCTTTGTCGAGGCCGGTGAGGAGACCCACAGTTTCCGAAAGAGGCCGTTCCCAACCTTAAACCTGAACTCGTCCTCAAAACTCAGGTTGCCGGAGGAATGTGAGAAGGCATTTGCATTCTGGCCCGGGCGTTTGGACGTCGCCGTGCCGCCTGGGCGGTCTTCACCTGGCTCAAACTCTGCGGCTGTGTGCTCCAGCGCGTAGGCGGATAAACTCGCAACACCAAACGCCAGGGCAAGCGCACCTGCCAGCCGATGCACCCGGGATGAGCTACGCCCCATCGCCGCTAAGCACCTCGCTGGTTCGGTTGAACTGCCTCTATGCCGGGGATCATCTGCTCGGCGAGTTCGCCGAGCGCTTTGGAGAAACTCGACTGTCCCGTGGTCGCAACGGGCATGAAAGGCTTGTTGAGGCGTTTGCACAGGCGCTTGGCCTTCATACACGCTTGGTGATTGATGCAGTTGATCGGGCACACGACGGCATCACACTTCTCCACCAACTCACCGATGAGCTGGTGGGACTGTTCCAGCCCACCATCATGATGAAGAAACTCTACACTCAACTCTTCGGCCACCTTGCGCATATGGACAATATTGTTCGTCCGGCCGCCAAGGTAAAGGACAGCTTTGCCGCACAGGCCGCGCTTGGGTAAGTAATCTGGCGCGAGAGCGGGGCGTTTGCTCCGTCCGGCCCGCTCACGCATTGTCGCGTATTGCTGTTTGAGTGCAGCGAGTTCGGCTTCCAGCTCCCGGTTCTTGGTTCGAGACGCAATCAGTGCACGCTCGCGCTTGAGCAAGAGCTTGGCGGAGCGGTCCACCATGGTGCTGTCGGCCGTTTCACTGTTCTTTTCCGCTTTCAGAAGCTGCTTGCGGGTATCGTCCAGCTTATCTTGAAGTTGGATAATCTTAGTATCGCGCCGCTCGATCGAGCGGCGTGTTTGGGCAGACCACCGTTCATGCCGCTTTTCCATCGATGACATTTCAGCTTGCATCTCGGCTGCTGCGCCGACGATCCGTTGCGCTGATCCGCCCATGAGATGCGACATCATGTGAACCTCGCCAAAGATCCGGGACTGGAGGTCGGTGGGGACATGTGTATGGGATACGATGGCCCAATATGCCCCCGCGACGAACCCGTCATTCACCGAGGTGTTCCAAAAGTCCACCAGGCGGTCATGGTCCTTGATCTTGGCGATGCGGCGCACGAACCCCTTGTAACGGCTATCAAGCAGTTTCTGCAGGGCACGAGAGATATCGCCGCGCTTGCCCGCCTCCTGCACAAAGAACCCGTGCACATCAAACATGCGGGCATCAGCACCGATGTTGACATTCCATTTGCGGGCCATAGCCAGCAAATCGTCATGGGTCAAACACGTTCCCACGATGGAGCAACACCAACTGCCCAACTCGTACAGGAAAATGCGTTTGCGCTGAGGTGGCCAGTGTTCCCCGTCCGGCTCTGCAGAGAGGACGGACTGCAACAAATGATCTTTGTTGAAGCTTGCGGAACACATGGCACTTCTCAGATTGCGAGGCGAATGATCACTGCACGGCCGATGGATTGTCGAGACTGTCGGAGCCTTCGACTTCAATCTTCAGACCCAACGTGGTGACCGCTTTCTCAATGGATTTCGTTTGGGCCACAAGCGCATCGATCGCCGCTTGGACAACGGCATTGCCTTCGGCATTACCTTCGCCAATCATCTGGTCGTAACGCTCTTTGGTCTCTGCACGTTCCTTGAGCGCCGACATCTTGTCGTGAGTGGATTTCAGGTCCTTCTGCAGAGCTTCGTCAACACTGGCGTCCTTGGCCTTCACCAGGTCGGACAGGCTCGGCCCTTCGACCACGCTGCCGTCGGTGCGGGTGTACTTGCCATGGTAGACATTGTTGATGCCAACCACATCGTAGTAGTGGGACTCATGAGTGTTGTCGGAAAAGCAATCGTGCTCTTCTTCCGGATCGTGCAACAGAAGGCCAAGCTTCATGCGCTCGCCGGCCAATTCGCCGTAAGACAGTGAGCCCATGCCGGTGAGGATGGACGTCAAGCCGGCTTTGGCCGGGTCCTTCATGAGTTCAGCCCGTGCAGCGCCGCCGTCTTTCCAGTTGGCGACCATGTCTTCCAGATCTTTGATCATCAGCTTTGAGGCTGCACTGAGATAGGAGCCGCGGCGATCGCAGTTGCCGTTTGTGCAGTTGGCTGTGTCAAAGTCGGTATGGGACCGTTTGCCAGCGCCAGCGCCGTTGCCGTTCAGATCCTGTCCCCAGAGCAGGAACTCAATGGCGTGGTAACCTGTGGCCACGTTGGCTTCTACCTCGCCCACTTCATGCAGGCTTTCAAGCAGGCCTGCGTTGATGGTGGAGGCATCAATCATCTTGCCGCCCACGGTGAGCTTCTTGTTAGCAACAACGTTCACAGTGAAGAACGGGTTTTCATCGGACTCTGTGCCATACGACCCGTCCACATAGTCGATCATGCCTTCATCGAGCGGCCAGGCGTTCACCTTGCCCTCCCAGTCATCAACGATGGCGTTCCCGAAACGGTAAACCTCCGTCTGCTGATAGGGGCGCCGAGCGACAACCCAGGCCTCGCGTGCTGCTTTGAGCGTTTCCGCAGATGGTTTTGCAAGCAGCGCGTCAATAGCGGCGTCCAGGGCCTTAGCCGTTGTGAGCGAGTCCTCATACTTTGCCAGTGCGATGTCGGCATAGGTTTTCACCACCGCATCGGCCGACACCATGGCCTGTGATTGTTGCACGGGGGCAAAAGCAAGCAGAGCAGCGATGGCTGCAGATCCAAGCAGTTTTTTCATAACGTAACGTCTCCCACTTTCATGTTTAATTTCGAATAAGCTTCAATGGCGGATGAGGGCTTGGTCAGTGCCCTTTATTGCACGTTGCGCGATGTCTTCGATGACCTCGCCTGGAACGGGCAGTAGATGGTGTCCAGTATTTGAGAGGGCGGCCGCAAAAGAGCTGCTGGCGTCACTGAGCAGATCCAGCGGGTCGCGGCCGCTTTGCCCACACAAATAAATTGCGGCAGCATGCGCGGTGCCGCGATCCTGGTGTTGGTGAGACGAGATCATGGACAGAGCCATGCATTCGTCATGCGCAAGGTAGCGGCAGCAGTGCGGGAGACATTGGATCTCTCGCATGGTGACCTGGCGCAGAATTCTGACCCAGTATTGCAACTCGGTGAGTAGCAAGCGACCGTCCCGCGGTCCAAGAAGCGTTGAATAGTCCCGCCAGGCTTGCTCCCAGCACTGGATATCGCCGTGCTCGTAACCGGCCATCCAATTGCGGAATCCGCGCACAACCAGCCGTTCGGCTGGTCTTGCGAGAATATCGGCAGGTTCATTAGAGAACTTTATGCGCCCGCCCATGTGCTGACATCCTTGGAAAATTCAGAGGATTTTGCCCAGATATAAACTGTCTTGAAAGAGTGTCAACAAAATACCTAATAAAAACAATAGTTTAGAAGAATTCTAAACTGCGATCCAGCTTTGACCGATTGACTTAGGGGCAGCCAGATTGGTTTTGAAGCCAGTGCGGCTTTGTGATACACGTTCAGGTAGCAATGGAGAGAGCGATCATGAGAATGATTGTATGTGCTGCGGCAATAGCTTTCTTGGGGGTGGGCGAGGCAGAGGCAGATGAGCTCAAGCTTCAAAGCCTACAGGTGCCGTCCAAACTGAAGGCCGGCAAACCCTACAGGGTGAAGATCAAGTATAAGACGACCGCTGAAGTTGATTTTTCCAAGGCTTGTTTCCTCTGGTCTGGCGAGGGTCCATTTTGCTTCAGTGGATTCAGCAACGAGAAGGGTTTGATTTCACTGAAGCTCAGAACCAACAATCCCGGCCGGTACAAACTGGAAGGATACATTCAATATGTGGGT
>JBCDIP010000089.1:0-8767 GCA_038748855.1 Pseudomonadota bacterium | reverse complement strand
GCGGTGAGATTGAGGTGAAAGGCAAAGGCAAGATGCGCACCAGCTTCCTGGTGGCCCGCTCCTAAGTTCCGGTCTTGTCGCGTGTCGCTTCCTTTAGACGCTCAATCAACGCGATCAGGCGCGGGGATGTGCGGCTGGAGGGGTCGAACTCAACGCCGAAGCTGGTTTGCCCGACCCAGCGGACAGTGCCTGCCAGTGTGTCCAGCGGCTCAACCATGAGCTTCACACGATTGCCCACCCGAATGGTGCCGAAGCCCTTCTCAAACAGAGCGGCACCGCCCAGCGAGATGTTGGTCACAACGCAGAAGAAGTTGGTGTAGTTCGCATAGGCGGTTGCAGGAATGCTGCAATCGAAACGCGTTGACGACCTCTGTTCGTGTGATCCGGAGGTGGACCCACCACCCGGTGTCAAATGTTTTATCGCACCCCCTCGACGAATTAGGAACTCGTGCATCTTCTTGACCTTTCAAAACGGCACATCCCAACGTCGGAATGCACACATCTAATTCTCAAAAAGTTAATGCGCGTATAACGTGCGTGTTTAATGTAGAACCATTCCAATTACGCGAAATATTGGACTGAAACATTCCATTTAGTTTGACTTTTGGGGCGTTTGAGCATCGGAGCCGCTGAAACTCGAGGCCGATGAACGTCCAGTCTTTTTGAGTGAGAATTGAATTCTCATTTTTTGAGAATTTTACTCGAAGGATTTGCTCACCTTGCGTCAATGTGCCCATTGGTGACGAGACTCATGACGATCCAGCAAATGGGTGAGAACCTGCAGGTAGTGGTGCGGATCTGAGTGGGCATAGACTTCCATCAGTTCCACGCCGGCCTTTTGCAGGGCGCGCTGCTTCACTGCATCCCGGGCGGCTGCGTTGGCCTGATGGGAGCCGGTGTCATGATACTCCACCACAAGGGCCGGCCGGCCAAAGGGGTCGATGATGAGAAAGTCTACGCGCTTGCTGCTGTAGGTGTTGAAAGCGCGCTTGCGCTGCGCGACGTTGCCGTGTTGCGGCGAGGTTTTAATGAAGGCGCCCATGCCCACCCCTGCCAACAGCCGGTAGCGGGTGCCCCGGCTCGGCAGACTGGCTTCAATGGTGCGGAACACCTTGAAGGCGTCCCGGTTGATGGGAGCGGCGGGGCGCAAAGACGCACCTTCGATAAAGCGCAGCTGATTGTCCGTGCTGGTGATGTCGGCGCGCCTGTAGCGCCGGAGTTTCAGAACCGTTTTGAGGCGCAATGACAGATAGGCGACCACCGCGCCAAGGGCGCTGCCGAAGAGCAGTTCGACCATTTTACCCTCTGAACCATTGAGACGGGGGGTTGCGGACGTGCCTCAATGGTCAATCGAAGGGCTTCAGATCAATGTCTTGGATTTGACGGCTTGTCTTGGATGCAATCCCGCGTTCGCAAGGGCGCGGGGGTTACATGAGAGCGAAGTCCAAGGCTGTCTCACAGTGTATGAGAGTGGTGTCGAACACCGGAACCTCAACATTCGTCTGGTTCAGCAACATCCCCACCTCCGTACAGCCAAGAATGAGCGAGTCCGCCCCCTCCGCAATCAGCCGAGCCGCGATCGCCTCATAAGCCTGCCGGCTGGGATCGGTCACCACATCCTTGCAGAGCTCCTCATAGATGATGCGGTGGGTCTCGGCCCGGTCGCCGTCCCCCGGGACCATGGGCTGAAGGCCATGCTCCACCAGGCGCTCTGTGTAGAAGGTCTGCTCCATGGTGAAGGCGGTGGCCATCAGCCCGGGAGACTTGAGGCCCTGTGCGGTGATGGCCTGAGCGGTTGCCTCGGCAATGTGGATGAAGGGGATGGTGACGCCCGCCATCATCTGATCGGCGAGCTTGTGCATGGTGTTGGTGGCGAGGATGAGCACATCTGCACCGCCTTTCTCCAGTGCCTTGGCCTCACGGTTCAGGACCGCGCCGGCCGCCTCCCACTGGCCGCTCATCTGCAAGGCCTCAATGGCTGCGAAATCAAGAGAGCGGATGAGCAGTTCCGGCGAGTGAAGACCGCCCAGGCGCGTGCGGGTCAGATCGCACAGCTCGCGGTAATAGATCTGGGTGGAGGCGGCGGACATGCCGCCGAGGATGCCGATGGTTTTCATATCTTGTGCCGCCTTCAAGAGAACTGAGCCGTGCCGGACGCGTTCAGCTGTTGCTTCACACTGTCCACATCTCCCAGTACCCAGAGCCTTAGCGGCACACAGGTGCAATTGTCGAGGCTCAACTTGCCAAGGGCTATTTCGCTTCGACGTTGCGCAGGTGGATGACAGACACGCGGGCGGTTCCGACATTGTCGCTGTAATACTCCCACGGAAACTTGGGCGTGAAGAGAACAGCGTCGTTCATATAGAGGTAGAGCTGACCACTTATGCGCGCGGTTATGGTCGTGCACAAAATGGTTCGTTTCTCACCCTCAACGGGTTTGCGCGTGCACTTTTCTCCTGACGCGACACCTTGTGTGTCTTGTGTTGCTGCGGTGTCCGATGGCTTGGGCTTCGGCCAGATCTTCGCGGAGGCCCAGTTCGGCAATGCAGCGCTGGTGTGCTCAAGCACATACCGGTCGAGGAGAATGTTGTCGATGCGCGCAACAGGCTGGAACCAGTCTGCCAACATGTGCCTGCGCACGAGTATCGCGGGATAAGACCACCAGGGACGATCACCGAACCACCCGTTTACGTCCGCCTCAACTGGGGCCTGGTCAGCGCTCGAAGCGCTCTTGCCCTGCCAGTCACCCGGCAGTTCCCACACGATGTGGTAGCGTTCTTTCCTCTCCAGCTTTATCCCTGTGGCGAAGCACGGGCTATTGGCCGGGACAGATACCGTGAGCCGGTGTGCGTTTTTCAGTTTGCCCTCATCGTTAAAGTCCGCCGCCTTACTGGGTGGGGTAAGGAAGGGCCCGTATTGGCCATCACATACCCTTCCGAACCCATCTAAACCGATCAGGGCGGCCCGGCTTGCCAACGCGGCCACAACCAGCAGGAAGATGACAATCGTGACGAATTCCAGACTGTTCCGCAGGCCTGCCGCCACCCAGTTGCGATAGAAATCACCTTCCAGAAATCTGCCGATGGCCTTGCGCACCTTTCCCGGCGACACATCAGCTTGGTCGGAGATGTTGGTGAAATGCGACCAGGCGTTGCGCATCTCATCTTGCATGTTTGCGCGCACCACGCGGGCGCGCCAGATCAGGCCGCCGATAAATGCGATAAAGACAAGAAGGAGATACGGGTGCTGGCTGAACTTGTCCGCCCACTTGGCAAGTAGTTCCGCGCCGGGCACGGGAAGCTTGCCAATCAGCGAGGGGATTTCCTGAATAAGGCCGCTGATGGTCCCCAAAACGGGCCTCACCCATTCATCCACACTGGCCAGCCAACCGAACAGACCATTGGAGGTGCCGTTTTCAGGGTCTTGGAGTTTGAAGGGCGTAATGGCGAACAGTAAGAGTGTGGCAAGCATGGCGAAATAGAGCAGCTTGCCTTTCAGAACGTTGACCCAAACGCTGGTTTGTAACGTGCGCCGCGTATGCGCCTCAGCGGCGGTTTCCGGAGCTTCTTCGCCTGCTGGATCGTCGCTGCTGCTGTAGAGCACCCGCTTGTTGTCTACGACCACATAGTCTTTCGGCAGGTTGATAGGGGCATAGGCGCCGCCGCTCTGCTTTATGCGGTCAAAGACGCTGCGGTGGATCTTGGGATTTGTGACGGTGACCGCATTGGTTATGTGGTCAGGGGCCCCCACCCATGTTTTCATCCATTCCCAGACACCCTGCTTTGAGCTGTTGCACAGCTGCTCCACATGGCGCGGAGCGTAGCGGTAGAAGCTGCCCAGGCCGGCACGGTTGTCATACAAGGGTCCGTTGAGGTCCTCTCCCTGGCGCCAACGGTCGCGCTCGGCCTTATCGAATTTCAGGCCTCGCTGCTCGCACTGATCGAGCATCCAGTTCAAAGACACATGTGCCAGGGAATCATCCGGGTAGCCGCCCCCCACGTTGGCATGCACGCCGGCGAACCACACCTGGTTTATTCGCTCGTCAATAGCTGGTTCTGCCGATGGGTCGCGCTTCTTCTCGTTCCACAGCATGGGTTCAAAAGATTCGCGCTGCTCATCGAGCGCCAACGCATGGGCCGCATGGGCGACACGGCCGGACAGGTCGCGGTCTTTGGCGGTGAGCGGCCAAACGATTTTGTCCCAGGCGCGGGTCATTTCATCAACCGGCAAGCCGTAGGCATCGACCGTGTCCCACACGCCCACAAACTGGATCGAGTGGGAGCGCGCGGAGGGGTGTTCTTTGTGCTCAAAGTTCTGGGTGGAATCGTAAGGGCTTTGCCGCGTCACCAAATCTCTGAGGCCGATCCACACAGCCTGTAAGGGGCGGCCGATAAACCGCGTGAGCAAGGATGGATCGAAGTTTCGGGTTCGGAACTCCCGGTAGGCGCCGGAGATCAAGCGATCCAGATCGCGATCACCACGCACCTTTTTAACGTCGATAATGCCTTGATCCGCAATCAGGCCGGCCAGGACGCGTGCGGTGAAGGCACCGCGGGAGAACCCTAAAATGTAAATGTCGTCCGGCCGCTGGGTGTCATCGCCGGGCTGGTAGGAGTGACAGAGAGACTTATAGATTTGGCGCACATTCGCCGCCAGGCCCCAGCCGAACATCAGGCCCAGTATGGCAAACGGTGTGAAGGCAGAGGTGCCGACGCCGCCATCGTAGAACGCCACCTGTCTGGCGCCAGGTGAAATATCAAGGGCCTTATAAGCGCGCCAGACGTTGGTCTTAGCCGGGCTGGACGCACTGTTGCCCGTTCCGTCTGCGAACAGAACGATCTTTTTGCCGGTTTTGAGTTTCTTCTCCATCGTCCGCACACCAGTGCCTGTGGTATCGCGGCGAATTAAACGATATTTTTGCCGGCAGTTCTGTGATTATCGTCACAAGACACCCACGCTTCTTGAGAATGCGCGGCGCAAGCAGGCTTACGCCCGCAAGCGCTCGTTCCCAGGATCGAACGGAGATTCCTCAATTACCGTAGCATCGTAGAGCTCGCCAAGCAGCTTGATCTGCAGCTTGGTGCCCGCATCGCCATGCTCCGGCTGAACCATGGCGAGTGCCAGAGATTTGCCCACGCGCCAGCCATAGCCGCCTGAGGTGGCCCGGCCCACAAGGGTGCCGGACGCATCGTAGATGGCCTCAGAGCCACGGGCGTCCACGTCCTTTACGCCGTGCACTTCCATGGTCACATAGCGCCACGCATCCCCCGCCCCATGGCGTTCCACCAGCTTATCGCGGCCCAGGAACTGGCCCTTGTTGGGGTGGACGAAGCGGTCGAGACCGGATTCGTAAGCAGAGTACTCAATGGAGAGCTCGCGCCCGATGAGGCGGTAGGACTTCTCGATGGCCATCAGCGTCATGGCCCGGATGCCGAAGGGCTTGATGCCGAACTCAGCGCCGGCGTCCATCACCAGGTCGAAGATCTTGTTTTGCATCTCGATCGGGTGGTGCAGCTCCCAGCCGAGCTCGCCCACAAAGTTGACCCGAAGCGCATGGGCCTGGGCGATGCCCACATTGATGAACTTGCCGGTGAGCCACTTGAAGTTATCCGTTGAAAGATCGGTATCGGTGAGCTTCTGCAGGATATCGCGGGACTTTGGCCCGGCCAGAACCAGCACGCCATATTGAGTGGTGATGAGCTGCAAGTTTACCCCGCCATCTTCCGGCAGTAGCTTGTTGAGCACGTCCCAGTCGTGACGTTCAAAGGCACCGGGGCCCACCAGGTAGTAGTCCCCTTCACCCTTTTTGTAGACGGTGAACTCTGAGCGCACGCCCCCTTCAGACGTGAGCAGGTGACACAGGCCCACGCGGCCGATGCCCTTGGGGATCCGGTTGGCGAGGATGCTGTCCAGCCACTCTGCGGCCTTGGGCCCGGTGACGGCGTATTTGGCGAAAGCCGACATGTCCAAGAGGCCGGCATTTTCGGTGACGTTCTTCACCTCGTTGCCCACATGCTCAAAATAGTTGGAGCGGCGGAACGACCAGAGTTCCTTCACCTTCTCGCCTTCAGCGGGCGGTGCATAGTTCTCCTTGGTGATCACATCGGGCCGCTCGATCTCGCTCTCCTCAAAGCCATAGCCTTCAGGGGCAAACCAGTTGGGCCGCTCCCAGCCATAGACCTGGCCGAACACGGCGCCGAGCGCCTTCATGCGGTCGTAGCAAGGGGAGGTTTTCAGAGGCCGTGCGTCCCAACGCTCTTCGTCGGGATAGTGGGGCGTGAAGACGTTGCGATAGGCTTCCTCGTTCTTGGTCTTCAGGTAGCCGCGGGAGGCATAAGGGCCAAAGCGCCGCGGGTCGACACCGATCATGTCGATGGTGGGCTCGCCCTCCACGATCCACTCGGCGAGCTGCCAGCCGGCGCCGCCCGCCGCGGTGACGCCAAACGAGTGGCCTTCGTTGAACCATAGGTTCTGTTTGCCCCAGGCCGGGCCGATGATGGGAGAGCCGTCTGGTGTGTAGCAGATGGCGCCGTTGTAAACTTGCTTGATGCCCGCCTCGCCAAAGGCCGGCACGCGTTCGATGCAGCTTTCGATGTGCGGGGCGATCCGGTCGAGGTCTTCCTGGAAGAGCTCGTATTCAGCATCGTCGGCCGGGCCATCCACGTAACAAACCGGGGCGCCGGGCTCATAGGGGCCAAGGATCAGGCCGCCGGCCTCTTCGCGCATATACCAGGCGGAATCCGCATCGCGCAGCACGCCCATTTCCGGGAGGCCCTGCTCCTGGCGGGCTTTGATTTCCGGGTGGGCCTCGGTGACGATATATTGGTGCTCAACGGGGATCACTGGAATGTCGAGGCCCAGCATCTCGCCGGTCTGGCGCACGAAGTTGCCAGTGGCCGTGACCAGGTGTTCGCAGGTGATGTCGCCTTTGTCGGTTTTCACCAGCCACTCGTTGTTGGCTTTTTGCTCAAAGCCGATGACCCGGGTCTTGCGGTAAATCTCCGCCCCGCCGTCGCGCGCGCCTTTGGCCATGGCCTGGGTCAGGTCGGCCGGCTGCACATAGCCGTCTTCAGGGTGCTGAATGGCGCCGATCAGGCCGTCAGTGTTGCAGAGCGGCCAGATCTCTTTGACCTGTTCAGGCGTGAGGACGCGCACATCCACGCCAATGGTCTCTGCAATGCCGGCATAGTATTTGAACTCGTCCATGCGGTCCGGGGTCTGGGCGAGGCGGATGTTGGAGACCCGGCGCAGGCCCACATGCTGGCCGGTTTCTTCTTCCAGGCTGGCGTAGAGATTGACTGACTTCTGGTGGATCTTGCCGACCGAGTAACTGACGTTGAAGAGAGGCAACAATCCGGCGGCATGCCAGGTGGAGCCTGATGTGAGCTCGTTGCGCTCAATCAGAACCACATCGCTCCAGCCCTTCTTCACCAGCGCATAGAGCGTGCCAACACCAACAACCCCGCCGCCTACGACGACCACACGTGCATGAGATTTCATTCGTCCAGATCCTTGCCCGAAACTCTGGCGAAAATCGCCAGGTGCGGCGCCACAATATCTGCCCTTACGCGCCCAGCGTAAAGATTAGCGACGGGTGGTTTGTAAAATCCGACACCAAAGGGGGTTTGGTGAGCTGAGATCAGGAAAGATGAGCTCTGATCACCCTATAGCTGGCCACCATAGCCGACAGCCAGATCTCTGCGGGCAGACCGGATAGAGACGGAATAGCCGGCCACTACGTCGATGAACGCGATCACCATGATGAGGAAGAAGGTTGAGGTGGCTGCCTGGCGCACGATGATGAACTCCACCAGACAGGCGATGAACACCAGGGTGGAGAGCAGATGGTCCAGAATTGTACCGGCGCCGGTGCGGGTGGCCTTGAGCACCTCGATAAACAGCAGGAACAGGCCAGCCGTGATCAGGACATCTGAAACCGTCAGGGTCCAAAGGGCACCCGAGGTCATATTGATCGACAAAAGCACGTGGCCCAGCTGCTGAACGCCGCTGGTGAACACCACCGCGTTGTAGCCAATCAGCACCAGAAGGATCATGGGAAATGCGAAAATCATGGGTCGGGCCTCGTGGATCAATTGCTGCGCGAAGCTACCAGAAACCGCTGCTTCGGACAGCCCTAAATGAACGGAGCGGCTTTCACTCCTTGAAGAACTTTTGGATGCGCTGAACCAGTTCGCGGGTGGATTCAGACAGCCGGTCCGCGAAGCTCTTGCCGTCGCCGTCACTGATTGCGCTCTCGGTCGACAGTTTGCGCTGAGCCATGATGCGCGCAAGGTCCTCAGCCAGGCTGGGGCGCTGGAGCAGGATCGGGGCCATGGCAGACTTTGGGATCTCCAGAACCCGGGCCTTGGTGTGTGCGGAAACACTTGCAGAGCGGCGTTCTCCCGTCAGCAGTGACATTTCGCCAAAGTAGCTGCCTGTGCACAGTCTCGCCAACTCCACTTCGGGGCCATCCTTGTCGTTTACGGGGCGAAACACGCGCACCATCCCTGAGAGAACGACGAAAAATGACTGGCCCTCGTCATTGTATCGCACGATGGGTTCGGCCTCCGGCAACTCGTGCACCGTGCCGGCATCAATAAGACTCTGTTTCTCAGCCTCGTTGAGCGGGTTGAACAGCTCAACGCCATTGACGCTCACCCGTTCTCCGGTGTCTTCGAAGTTCAGCTTGCTTGAGCGCTTGAACTCGACCTGCTGGGTGTTGGGGGCAATTTCCGCGCCTGCCTCGTCCAGCAGCCGCCAGGCGTTT
>JBCDIP010000088.1:0-8818 GCA_038748855.1 Pseudomonadota bacterium | reverse complement strand
GCCCTGGAGGGCCAGCATCAGCCCGTGGCTGTCCACCGTGCCTGTGGAGGGGGAGAGAAGCGCGCCCACGCAGGTGATTTCCTGCTCCATCTCGGCCACCTGGGCGGCGTCAACAGGCTCCAGATCACTGACGCCGTTGGCATGAGCCCGGGCCAGCATGCCGGTAAACCGCTCCATTTCCGCATCACTGGACGCCACAATCAGCTTGCCGCAGCGCTGGTGGGCGATGCCGCGTTCAGCGCAATAAGCATAGAGCAGATCACGGCCCCGCACGCACAGCCGCGCCTTGTTTGAGCCTTCCGGATAGTAAATCCCGGCGTGGATCACCTCAGAATTGCGGGCGCTGGTCTCTGTGCCGATGGCATCGGCCTGCTCCACCACAATCACCTCGCGGCCCGTTCGGCTGAGCGCACGCGCAATGGCGAGACCGACAACGCCGGCGCCAATGATGACCGTTTCAACGTGCGCTTCGTCCATGGATCTCTTAAGCCGTTGGCAGGAAGCCGGTTCTGTAACAGATGGCTTGCGCAAATGCCATCGGCACAGTAAAGCCCGGCCCCATGGCTCCGCCCCTTCTGCATTTGACCGACATTCACCTTACCTTCGGCGGCACCGGCCTCTTGGACGGTGCTGAGCTGATGCTGCAGGCTGGTGGGCGCCTGTGCTTGATCGGGCGCAATGGCTCGGGGAAATCGACCCTGTTGAAGATCGCCTCCGGTGAGGTTGAGCCCGATAAGGGCCGGGTTTTTCTGCAACCTGGCACCACGGTGCGGTATCTGCCCCAGGAACCGGACTTTTCCGGATCCAAGACGGTGTTGGAATATGTGGCGGCGGGGCTCGCGCCTGGTGATGACCCGCACCGGGCGGTTTATCTCTTGGAGCAGCTGGACGTTGCGGGCGACCTTGATCCGGCCACCTTATCAGGCGGCGAAGCGCGCCGGGCGGCGCTGGCCCGGGTCCTAGCACCGAAGCCTGACATTCTGTTGCTCGATGAACCTACCAACCACTTGGATCTGCCGGCGATCGAATGGCTAGAGCGGGAGCTGACGGCCCTGCGCTCTGCGCTCATCCTCATCAGCCACGACCGTCGCTTCTTAGAAACGCTTTCCAGCTCCACAGTATGGCTCGACCGGGGCCGCACCCGGCAACTCGATCGGGGGTTCTCCCACTTTGAAGTGTGGCGCGACAAGGTGCTGGAAGAGGAGGAACTGGAGGCCCATAAGCTCGGCCGAAAGATCGCCATGGAAGAGGATTGGTTGCGCTACGGCGTGACCGCACGGCGCAAGCGGAACGTGCGACGCCTGGCCAACCTGCACGCTTTGAGAGCAGAACGGGTAGAGAAAATCGCTGCCAATACCCGAGCCCGGGAGACCGTAACCATGGCCGCCGCCAAAGGCGAAGCCTCCGGCAAGCTGGTGGCGGAGATGACCGGTGTCAGTAAGCGGTTTGGCGACAAAATCATATTGAATGATTTTTCCTTCAAATTAAATCGAGGCGATCGGGTGGGGATTGTGGGCCCGAACGGGGCGGGCAAGACTACGTTGATCAAGCTGCTCTTAGGTGGTTTAGAGCCGGATTCCGGCCAAATTCGCCTAGGCACCAACCTTGAGACTCTTACCCTGGACCAGCGCCGTGAGAGCCTGGACCCGGAGACCACCCTGAAGGACGCCCTGACGGGCGGCGGACGCGATATGCTGCACGTGGGAGGGGAGCAAAGGCACGTTATCAGCTATATGAAGGATTTTCTCTTCATCCCAGAACAGGCACGTACCCCGGTCAGCCGCCTCTCTGGAGGCGAGCGGGGGCGGCTCATGCTGGCCCGGGCCTTGGCGCGCCCCTCCAATCTCATGGTGCTGGACGAGCCCACCAACGATTTGGACCTGGAGACCCTGGATCTACTCCAGGAGATGCTGGCTGACTATGAGGGCACGCTGATCCTGGTGAGCCACGACAGGGACTTTCTTGACCGGGTGGTGGCGTCCACTATCGGTTTTGAGGGCAACGGGCGCTGGCTGGAATATGCGGGCGGCTATTCCGACATGCTGACCCAGCGCAAAGGGGCCACACAGGAGGCTGCGCCCGCGCCGAAAAAGGCGGCCAAAGGGGCAGCGGCCGCAGCAGCTCCAGCGCAGCCATCCAAGAAACGCAAGCTCTCGTTCAACGAAAAACACGCCCTGGAGACCTTGCCCGCCGAGATGGAACAGTTGCAGGGCGAAATTTCCGCACACAACGCCACTTTGGCGGATGCGGACCTGTTTACCCGCGATCCGGAACTGTTTCAGAAAACTGCAGATGCCCTGAGCGCTGCAGAAACAGCCCTTGCCGCAGCAGAAGAGCGCTGGCTGGAGCTGGAAATGCTGCGCGAAGAGCTGGAGGCCAGTTCGTAACCGGGCCACAAGGCTTCGTGTTTGCTATTGACCGGACTTCTGCGACGTGGAACTTAAGCTTCAAGCGGTTCTAAAGCTGCCTTAGGCGGCTTTGGACGAAAGAGGGAACACGGTGAGGCGTACCCATCAGGGACCAAAGCCGTGGCTGCCCCCGCAACTGTGAGCGGTGAAACGGGCACCGAACTTGCCACTGGGAGACCGGGAAGGCGGGTGCCAGGTTGATGATCCGCAAAGCCAGGAGACCTGCCGCGACAAGGGCCGGCCGTGCAAAACGGCCTGGCTGAACCATATGCAAGGCCAAACGCGGAGGGTGTTATGGCTCTAGGACAGGGGAAGATCCCCGCAACTGTGATTACCGGCTTTCTGGGCGCCGGCAAAACGACCGTTATCCGAAACATTCTGCAAAACGCCAATGGCAAGCGGATTGCCCTGATCATCAACGAATTTGGCGATGTGGGCGTAGACGGCGAGGTGCTCAAAGGCTGCGGTGAGGAAACCTGCCGTGAAGAGGACGTGGTGGAGCTGGCCAATGGCTGCATCTGCTGCACCGTGGCCGATGATTTCATCCCCACTATGAACACGCTTCTGGAGCGCGAGGACACGCCGGACCACATTGTCATTGAAACCTCAGGACTTGCCCTGCCCCAGCCTCTGGTTCGGGCGTTTAACTGGCCGGAAATCCGGGCCCGTGTGACCGTGGACGGCGTGGTGACTGTGGTGGATTCGGCGGCCGTTTCTGAAGGCCGGTTTGCCTCAGATGAGCATGCAGTCCAGGAACAGCGCGAGGCCGATGAGGCTTTGGACCATGAAAGCCCGCTGGAAGAGCTGTTTGAAGACCAGCTGGCGTGTGCCGACATGATCCTGCTCAACAAAGCCGATCTGATGGAACCGGCCAATCTTGACGCGGTTGAGGCGGATTTGAAGGACGAGGTGCGCCAGGGCGTGCAGTTCGTGCGCACCGCCAATGGCGCCATTGATCCTGCGGTGCTTTTGGGCATGGCGGCTTCGTCTGAGGACGATGTGGATAACCGAAAGTCCCATCACGAGATTCACCATGAGCATCACCACGATCATGATGATGATGATGATCACGATCACCATCATCACGACCACGATCACGACGATTTCCATACACTCACAGTGTCTCTGGGCCAGATTTCTGACAAAGACGCCCTGGAAGCCAAGCTGACGGAGATCATCAAAACCCACGATATCCTGCGTCTGAAGGGCTTCATCGACGTTGAAGGCGCTGCAGCGCGCTATGTGGTGCAAGCCGTGGGCCCGCGGATTAACGGCTATTTCGACCGGCCTTGGGCCCCGGACGAAACGCGAAAGTCCGCTCTGGTGGTGATTGGCCTTCACGGCATGGATGAAGGCGCCATCAGCGCGGCCATCGCGTTGTAGGCAACCATGCATCTGCTGGCCACCCAGTCCGGCGTCATCGATGATGGCGATGAGGCCGTCGATCTTGCTCAGAGCCCCGGGGATTTGGCGCTAATTTCGGCTGCTGATTCTGAGCTCGCGGCTCTCGCCCGGGCGCATGACGGGCTTGGGGACGAGGCGCCGAGCCTGCGCCTCGCCAACCAGATGCAGCTGAGCCACAATCTTTCGGTGGATGTGTACCTGGAACAGACGCTGGCCGGGGCCAAATTGGTGATTTTGCGTCTGTTGGGTGGCAAAGCTTACTGGAGCTATGGCCTCGATGAGACCGTTGCTGCGGCCAGCAAGCACGGGTTTCAGCTTGTGGTGCTTCCAGGTGATGGCCAGCCGGACCCGGAATTGTTGGCCCAATCCACATTGCCCGAGGAGCAGGTTCTGCAACTGTGGCGCTATCTCGTGGAAGGCGGCCCGCGGAATATGCGGAATTTCCTCCTGTTCTGCCGTCATCTGGTGGACGGCGCGCCGGAGCCGGACCCTCCTTTGCCCTTGCTGAAAGCAGGGCTGTTCTGGCCAGGTCATGAAACCCCATCCTTGGATGATCTGAAGCAGGATTGGATCGAGGGCGCCCCTGTAGCGGCCATCACCTTTTATCGGGCGCTGATCGAGGGCGGAAACACCGCGCCGGTGGAGGCACTCATTGAGGCCTTGGCCGAGCGCGGCATGAATGCTCTGCCCGTCTTTGTGTCCAGCTTGAAGGATCCTGTGTCTGCAGCCACAATCGGCGAAACCTTCGGCGCGGTCCCGCCGGCCGTCATCCTCAATGCCACCGGCTTTGCTGTTGCGGCCTATAACAGCGCCGGCACAGAGAACCCACTGAGCGCGGCGGATTGTCCGGTTCTCCAGGTGGTGTTCTCAGGCTCGGCTCAAGAGGCGTGGGAGGGCAACATTCAAGGGCTCTCGGCCCGAGACCTTGCCATGAATGTGGTGCTGCCGGAGCTGGATGGCCGCGTGCTGACCCGGGCCGTTTCGTTCAAATCAAACGCCCAGCGCCATGAAGCCACTGAGTGCAATCTCATCACCTATGCGCCGCATCCCGACCGGATTGCGTTCACCGCTGATCTCGCCGCCAAATGGGCGGATTTGCGCCAGAAATCTCCTGCCGACCGCAAGCTCGGCATCATCCTTGCCAACTATCCGAACCGCGATGGGCGCATTGGAAACGGCGTTGGTTACGACACGCCGCAGAGCACCGTCGGGCTGATGCGGGCGCTGGCCGAAGCGGGCCATGAAGTGGGCGATATCCCCGGTGACGGCACCGATTTAATTAAATATTTGTTGAAAGGTCCAACGAATAACCTGATTGAATCGCGCTTTGCCGCAGTTCAGCTATCGCTAGAAAACTATTTGTTAACCTTTTGTAAACTATCGCAAGATTTGCGCGAGGAAGTCGAGGAGCGCTGGGGCGCACCCGAAGACGATCCGTTCTTTTCCGATGGCGCGTTCCACCTCAGCATCGCTTTGTACGGAAATGTTGCCATCGGCATTCAGCCGGCGCGCGGCTACAACATTGATCCCAAAGACACCTATCACGACCCGGCTTTGGTGCCCCCGCACGGCTATTTTGCCTTTTACATCTGGCTGCGTGAGCAGTTCAGGGCCGATGCCTTGGTGCACAATGGTAAACACGGTAATCTGGAGTGGTTGCCGGGCAAGGCCTTAGCGCTCAGTGCGGACTGCTATCCTGAAGCGGTGCTGGGGCCGATGCCCAACATTTACCCCTTCATCGTCAACGATCCCGGCGAAGGCACACAGGCCAAGCGGCGCACCTCTGCAGTGATCATAGACCACCTGACCCCTCCCCTCACCAGGGCGGAAACCTATGGACCGCTGAAAGACTTAGAAGCGCTGATCGATGAGTACTATCTGGCCACCGGGCTAGATGGGCGCCGCACCACGCTTCTGCGCCAACACATCCTCGATCTCACCCGCTCCACCGGCCTGGACGAAGATGCAGGCGTTAAGGATATGGACGACGGCGAGGCACTGCAGCAAATCGACAACTACATCTGCGAGCTTAAAGAAGCCCAGATCCGCGACGGGCTCCACATTCTGGGCCACAGCCCGGAGGGGCGCCTTAAGACCGATTTGCTGGTTGCGCTCGCCCGCGTGCCGCGCAATTTGGGTGAAGGCGCTGACGCTTCCCTCATCCGCGCTCTGGCAGCCGATTTGGGGCTGTTCGGCTTCGACCCCTTAGATTGCACGCTTGGCGCGCCCTGCACGGGCCCTCAGCCCCCAGAATTGGCAGAACTGATCCCAGACCCCTGGCGCACCGCCGGCGACACTGTGGAGCGTCTAGAGGCGCTGGCCACCCGGCTTGTGAGCGGCGAGGCCCCCTGCGATCCCAGTTGGAGCGCCACTCAGGAGGTGCTCAGCGCCCTGCGAACCCACATTCAGCCCGCCTTGGAAGCCTGCGGCCCTGAAGAGACGCGGGCCACCCTGGCCGCACTTGACGGCCGGTTCGTGGCACCTGGGCCCTCCGGCGCCCCCACACGAGGGCGGCTGGACGTTCTGCCCACGGGACGCAACTTTTTCTCCGTCGACAACCGCACGGTGCCAACGCCTGCAGCCTGGACCTTGGGGGAAAAGTCAGCCCAGCTGCTCGTCGAGCGGTTTCTGCAAGACCATGGCCGCTGGCCGCAGACCCTTGGCCTTTCGGTCTGGGGCACCTCCAACATGCGCACAGGGGGCGATGACATTGCCCAGGCGCTGGCTCTGATTGGTGCCAAACCCAAATGGGACCCGTCCAGCTGGCGGGTCACCGGCTTTGAAATCCTGCCCCTGGCGAAGCTCGGGCGCCCGCGGGTCGACGTTACTTTACGGATTTCCGGCTTTTTCCGCGATGCCTTCCCTCAGCAGATCGATCTGTTTGACAGCGCGGTGCGCGCCGTTGGCGCCCTGGAGGAGGATGCCAACGACAATCCCATCGCCGCCAAGATGGCCACCGAACGCACTAAACTCGAGGACGACGGTCTGGACGCAGCAGATGCAGCCAAACGGGCCGGGTTCCGCGTGTTTGGCTCCAAACCTGGGGCTTATGGGGCCGGCCTGCAGGCGCTGATTGACGAAAAGCTCTGGGATGCCCGGGCAGATCTTGCCGAAAGCTACATCAACTGGGGTGGCTACGCCTATGGCGGCGGCACCCAGGGGGCAGAACGCCACGACGTGTTCCGCAGCCGGCTCTCGAGCCTTGAGGCGGTGGTACACAATCAGGACAACCGGGAGCATGATCTCCTGGATTCTGACGACTATTACCAGTTCGAAGGGGGCATGACCGCCGCTGTTGAACATGTGGGCGGGTCACGGCCAAGCGTCTATCACAATGATCATTCGCGCCCCGAACGCCCTGTGGTGCGGACACTGGAGGAGGAAATCGGCCGGGTTGTGCGCTCCAGGGTGGTCAATCCCAAATGGATCGCCGGGGTGATGCGGCATGGCTATAAGGGCGCCTTTGAGATTGCGGCCACGGTGGATTATATGTTCGCCTTCGCTGCCACCACCGGTGCGGTGCGCGATCACCATTTCCAACTCGCCTATGACGCCTTCCTGGGCGATGAGGAGGTGCGCCAGTTCCTGTCAGAGAACAATGCGCCCGCGTTGCGCGAACTCTCTGAGCGCTTCCGCGAGGCCATAGATCGGGGCTTGTGGACGCCGCGCTCGAACTCGGCCTATCATCATCTCAGCCAGCTTGCCGGCGAAACCATCGAGGAGCCAGTATGACCAGCGAACGCACCAAAAAGAAAATCGACACGATGAGCGAGGAGGAGCTCGACGCTCGTCATGCGGAGAAGATGCGCCGGAAGAAGGAATCTCGTGACAAGATCGTCGCCACAAAAACCAAGGAAAAGGGCCTGCTTATCGTCCATACCGGCAAGGGGAAGGGAAAATCGACCGCAGCGTTCGGCCTGGTCTTCCGGGCGATCGGGCATGGCTTCAAGATCGGCATCGTGCAGTTCGTCAAAGGCGCCTGGGGCACCGGTGAACGGGACGTTCTGGAGAAGTTCTCAGATCAGGTCACCATCAAGGCCATGGGCGAAGGGTTCACCTGGGAAACCCAGGACCGCCAGCGCGACATTGCAGCTGCCACCCAGGCCTGGGAAGAGGCCAAGCGCATGATCGCTGATCCGGACGTGCAGATGGTGCTGCTGGATGAGCTGAACATCGTTTTGCGCTACGGTTACATCGATCTGGACGAGGTGGTTGAGGTCCTCAAGGCCAAGCCGGAAATGAAGCACGTGATCGTCACCGGGCGCAACGCCAAGGACGAGATCATCGAGATTGCTGATCTGGTCACGGAGATGACGCAAATCAAACACCCATTCCGCGACGGTGTTAAGGCGCAGGTTGGGATTGAGTTTTAGGGCCCAAGGATGCTGGATATCGCGCGCATAGGCGTTGGTCGGCGCATGAGCCAGGCTGTGGTTTTTGGTGATCTGGTCTGGCTGGCGGGCCAATGCGGGACGGCCCACAGGACCATCACAGAACAAACCCAGGAAGCCCTCGCCAAAATTGATGATTTGTTGGCCGAAGCTGGTTCAGACAAGTCCAGGCTCCTGAGCACCACCATCTGGCTGGCCGATATCACCGATTATGACGAGATGAACGTTGTCTGGGACGCCTGGTTGCCGGAAGGCTGCGCGCCTGCGCGGGCTTGCGGCGAGGCCAAGTTGGGCGGTGTCGGCTATGATGTTGAAATCATCTGCGTTGCGGCCAAACGGGGCGGCAGCGGTTAGGTCATCACCGTGCGATGTAGGCGCGCCAGAACACGACCAGCCAGGGCACACAGATCACGGCACCAATGATGCCAAACCACCACGTGGCTTGAAATTCCGCAATCGTGAACGTTTGAGCTGGATTGTACCACCAATTCGATACTGCCTCGAGGACGGACGCAACGACATTGTTCGACGCGTGAACAACGATCGGCCCAACCAAAGATCCGCTTCTGAGGAAATATACCGAAAGAATGACACCGAAGAGGAACGCGCCAAGGT
>JBCDIP010000087.1:0-8855 GCA_038748855.1 Pseudomonadota bacterium | reverse complement strand
GGCTCAGCGCATAGGTGCCCAGCGCCACCCGCTCGAACCAGCCTGCGCCAGCAGCGCCGGTTGCCGGAGTCTCAGGCTCTGTCCATCGCCCAGTGCAGCTCAAGCCATCGGGATATCTCGCTGCACTTCTAGGAAGAGGAGCTCTGGAGGTGTGCTAGAGAGCTGCACGGTTTGCCGCGCACCGACGCTTTCGGTGTTTCAGGAGATCGGCGGCAAGACCTATTGGCGCTGTGCCACATGCAGCGCCACCATCCTTGATCCTGCGCATCACCCTAAGGCGGGTGAGGAACACGCGCACTACCAGCTCCACGAAAACTGTGTGGATGATCCGGGCTACCGGCAGTTCCTCTCCAAGCTGGCCGGCCCGGTGTTGGCCGAGCTTGGCGCCACCTCTGAAGGGCTCGACTATGGCTGCGGCCCAGGGCCGGCCCTTGCGGCGATGCTGGGCGAAGCCGGCCACACCATGAGCCTCTATGACCCATTCTTTCACCCCGACGCGGCGGCACTGGAGCGCACCTACGACTTTGTCACCTGCAGCGAAACGGCGGAGCACTTCCACAGCCCTGCACAGGAGTTCGACCGCTTGGACCGCTTGCTGCGACCGGGCGGCTTGCTGGCCATCATGACCTGCTTTCAAACCCATGATGACCGTTTTGCAAAGTGGCACTATCGCCAGGATCCAACCCACGTGGTCTTCTATCGCGCGGAGACGTTTGGCGTCCTGGCAGAGCAGCGCGGGTGGGCCTATAGCTCGCCAACAAAAGATGTGGCGTTGCTTCGGAAAGCCAGTTGACGCAAGATGCTTTGCTTCGCCCTGACCGAAATGCGTAAAGGACCAGAATTTGGAACCCATCGTTTTCGCCGCCGTTTTGTTAGCCGCCGCCCTCCACGCCACATGGAACGCTCTCGTTAAAGGATCAGGGGACAAGCACGTCTCCATGACCGCTGTGGTCATGGGCCACATGCCGCTGGCCCTGATTGCGCTGCCGTTCTTCCCCTTTCCCGCTCCGGCCAGCTGGCCTTATCTGGCGGCAGGCATCTTATTGCATGTGGGCTATCAGCTGTTTCTTATGGTCTCCTACCGGGTGGGTGACCTCACTCAGGTCTATCCGATTGCCCGGGGCATTGCGCCCCTGCTGGTGGCGGTGGTTTCGGTGCTGGTCTTGAATGTGTCCTTGTCTTCAAATGAGCTTCTGGCCGTGTCGATTATCGGTATTGGCATTATGAGCCTGGTGTTCGTGCGCGGCAGCGATGGGCTGCGCAATGGCACCGGCGCCCTGATGGCCGTGATCACGGGTTGCTTCATTGCCGCATACTCCCTGGTCGACGGCCTCGGCGCGCGGGAGGCTGGCACTGCAATTGGCTTTTATGCATGGCTGACGCTCATCGATGCGTTGATCTTTATGGCGATCATGCGCGTCTGGCGCCCCGGCACAGTGACAGAGGTGGTGGCGAAACATTCTCGCTTTTGCATTTTGGGCGGCGGAGCCTCGTTTGTGGCCTATGCCCTGGCCATATGGGCTTTCACTCAGGCGCCTATCGCCCTGGTCACGGCGGTGCGCGAGACCAGCATCATCTTTGCGCTTCTCATAGGCGTGTTCTTCCTGGGCGAGCGTCTTAATCTGCTGAAGGTCTGTTCAACGGCCATGACCATCTTTGGGGTCATGATGCTGCGGCTCAACCGATAACACTTGGCACGAAGCTTGCTTACCTTAATGGGGATAGACGCGGGTGTAGCTCAATGGCAGAGCATCGATCGTCCAGATCGTCCGCACAGGTTCGACTCCTGTCGCCCGCTCCATACTTTCGTTCAGATTTGGCGGTTTCAGGCGTGTCCCATAACGGGACGAGGCACACATGCCCCCTAAAGAGGCTAGATCAGAGCGGCTGAGAAACTAATTCCCGATGCCGCCAAGCTGGGTGCCCTGCGTGGCCGCCTAACGATCGATATCGGTGGGATCTGACGTGTTTGCCCGGCGTGGGGCGGGCGGTGCAGCCTCACGTTCAGCTTCCTGTCTGCGGAACTGCTCATCCAGTTGGCGGGTCCTCTCAGCTTCCGCAGCAGCGCGTTGCTTCCTGCGCGCTTCTTCAGCAGCCGCTTTCCTGCGTGCAGCAGCTGCCGCCTGGCGCTTCCGCTCAGCATCCTCAGCTGCTTTCTTGGCAGCCGCTTCTGCTTCCGCCTTCTTCCTCGCCTCTTCCTCAGCGGCCTTCTTGGCGTCGGCCTCTGCTTTCAGGCGCTTTTCTTCCTCGGTCAGCTCTTTCGGCGGCTCTTCAGGCTTTTCCTCAGCTGTGGTTGTCGCTTCTTCTGCCTTCGGTTCCCCGTCAGCTGCCTTGGGTTCCGCTTCGGCTGACGCAGCCGGAACCTCTTCGCCGGAACTCAAAGCCTTCACCTTGGCGGTTAGTTCCTCCACCATGGTGGTTTTTTCTTTGACTTCAGTCTCGGCCTTTTCGCGGGCCTCTTCTTCTTCCTTGAGCCTAGCTTCGAGCTGTTTTCGCTCTTCTGCGGCCTTGGTGGCCTGCTCTTTGGCCTCTTCTGCCTCTTTTTCTTTCTCTTCGTTGGCCTTCTTCAGCGCCTCGATCTCTTCTTTCAGCGCGGAAAGCTCTTCGGTGGCCTCACGCGCGCTTTCCACCGCGGTCTCTTTTTCGTTGAGCAGCTTATCGAGCAAGGCCTGATCGCCCGTATCGTAACAGCCCGACAGCATCACTGCCGACCCAATGGTCATGGCCAGGAGAATCTTTTTCATAGTCACCGCAATCCCAGTCCGTTCTCTTGCCTTAAGAGACACGTCCTACCCCTTGCATATTCCACTGGACTAACATAGGTCAAAACGCACCACCTTTTCTATCCCTCAAACGCTGTGACCGAAAGTCATGAACAAACATGGTAAATGGGACTTCTGGATCGACCGTGGCGGCACGTTCACCGACATTGTGGGCCGTTCTCCTGAGGGCGAGGTCCGCCCGCATAAGCTTTTGTCTGAGAACCCGGAAGCCTACCGGGACGCGGCCATTCAAGGGATCCGTGATCTCTTAGGTCTGAATGCAGGCGACGCCATCGCCGCAGATGCCATCAGCTCGGTCAAGATGGGCACTACGGTTGCAACCAACGCCCTTTTGGAGCGCAAAGGGGACCGGACCCTTCTGGTGATCACCAAAGGGTTCAGGGATGCTCTGGAGATCGGCTATCAGGCGCGGCCTGACATCTTTGCCCGACACATTATCAAGCCAGAACTGCTCTACGAGCGCGTTATGGAGGTTCCAGAGCGCGTTCTCACCGATGGTACGGTTGAGGTCGAACTCGACGCCACAAGCGCTGAGGCGGGCCTTAGAGAGGCTTTTGAGGCCGGTATCCGAGCGGTGGCCATCGTCTTCATGCACGCCTACCGCTACCACGACCACGAGAAAACGGTTGCCGATCTCGCCCGCGAAATCGGCTTCACCCAGGTCTCCGTCAGCCATGAAGTTTCGCCCCTGATGAAGCTGGTAGGGCGCGGTGACACCACAGTGGTTGACGCGTACCTCTCCCCCATTCTGCGGCGCTATGTGGAGCAGGTTTCGAGCGAACTGGGGTCATCGGCAGATGGCGCCCCGCGGCTGATGTTCATGCAATCCTCAGGCGGTCTTACCGCCGCTGATCAATTCCAGGGCAAGGACGCCATTCTGTCCGGCCCCGCCGGCGGCGTGGTGGGCGCGGTGGAAACCTCGCGCATGGCCGGGTTTGAGAAGATCATCGGCTTTGACATGGGCGGCACCTCCACGGACGTCTCCCACTATGACGGAGAGTTTGAACGGGCCTTTGAGACCGAGGTTGCAGGCGTCAGGATGCGCGCGCCGATGATGCGCATTCACACCGTGGCCGCAGGCGGCGGGTCGATCTTGCACTATGACGGCGCACGTTTCCGGGTTGGCCCGGATTCAGCTGGCGCCAATCCAGGGCCCAAATGCTATCGCCGGGACGGGCCACTGGCGGTCACCGATGCCAATGTGATGCTCGGCAAGCTGCAACCGCAGCTGTTTCCGGCCATCTTCGGTCCCGACCAGAACGAGCAGTTGGACGCGGATGCTGTGGCGGGCGCCTTTAACGAGCTCGCCGCCGAGATTGGCGATGGTCGCTCTGCTGAAGAGGTGGCCGAAGGCTTCCTGCGCATCGGCGTTGAGAATATGGCCAACGCCATCAAAAAGATATCCGTGCAGCGCGGCTACGACGTGACCGAATATGCCCTGACCTGTTTCGGTGGGGCGGGTGGGCAGCATGCCTGCATGATCGCCGATACTTTGGGCATGAAGACCGTTCTGATCCACCCGCTCGCGGGCATTCTGTCAGCCTACGGGATGGGCCTTGCAGATGTGCGTACCAACAGAGACCGGGCCATTGAAGAGCCGTTGAACCAAGAAACGGCCGACAAGGTTACGGCCATCATTGACGAGCTGGCAGCGGACAATCTGAGCGATCTTGAGCGCCAGGGTATTCCCAGCGCCGAAGCCCAAACTCACACCCATCTGCACCTGCGCTATGACGGCACGGACACCTCGCTTCTGGTGCCCTTCGACAGCGCTGAGGCCATGCGCGCCAGCTTTGAGGATGCTCACTCCAAGCAGTTCGGCTTTGTTTCCCCGGAGAAGACGATCATCGTTGAGGCCATGTCGGTGGAGAGCGTTGGCGGCGGCGCCACCGCAGAGGAGGCTGATGAGGCCCTCTCCGCCAACCCGCCGGTTGCGGGCAACACGTCACGGTTCTTCTCCTCTGGTGAATGGCACGATGCGGGCATCTATGACCGCGAAACCATGCTGCCCGGCCAAAAGGTTCAAGGGCCCGCCATCGTCATCGAGCCCACCGGCACCAACATCGTGGAGCCGGGATGGCAGGCGGAAATCACCGCCAAGCGTCATCTGGTGATGCGGCGCACCGAGGCCCTGGCCCGCAGCGCGCCCATCGGCACGAAGGCTGATCCGGTGATGCTGGAAGTGTTCAACAACCTCTTCATGTCCATCGCCGAGCAGATGGGCGTGACGCTTCAGAACACCGCCTATTCGGTGAACATCAAGGAGCGGCTGGACTTCTCCTGTGCCGTGTTTGATGCGGAGGGCGCGCTGATCGCCAATGCGCCCCACATGCCGGTGCATCTGGGCTCCATGGACCGGTCGGTGGAGACCATCATCCGCGAAAACCCGGTGATGAAGCCTGGCGATGTGTTCATGCTGAACGCCCCCTATAACGGCGGCACGCACCTGCCGGATATCACCGTGGTGACACCGGTGTTCCACGATCAGAGCGGCGATATCCTCTTCTACGTGGCGTCCCGCGGCCATCATGCGGATGTGGGTGGCATGGCGCCTGGCTCCATGACCCCGCGCGCAACCTCCATTGAGCAGGAAGGCGTGGTGATCGACAACTTCAAGCTGGTGGAAGACGGCATCTTCCGCGAAGAGGCGCTGCGCGATCTGCTGACAAGTGGCCCCTGGCCCTGCCGCAATCCGGTACAGAACGCGGGCGATCTGAAGGCGCAGGTTGCGGCCAACGAGAAGGGCGTCCAAGAGCTGCGCAAGATGGTTGAGCACTTCAGCCTGGACGTGGTGACGGCCTATATGGGCCACGTGCAGGACAATGCCGAGGAGAGCGTGCGCCGCTTCATCGACGCCCTGCACGACTGCGAATTCACCTATCCCATGGACCAGGGCACGCAGATCTCGGTGAAGATCACCGTGGACCGCGACAACCGGTCCGCAACGGTGGATTTCACCGGCACCTCGCCGCAGCAGCAGACCAACTTCAACGCACCGCAACCGGTCACCCGGGCCGCGGTGCTCTATGTGTTCCGTCTGATGGTGGCCGACGAGATCCCCATGAATGCGGGCTGCCTGAAACCCATCACCATCGTCTTCCCGGATGATTGCATGCTGAACCCGCAATTCCCGGCGGCAGTGGTGGCCGGCAACGTGGAGACCAGCCAAGCGGTCACAGACACTCTGTTGGGCGCTCTCGGCGCCATGTCGGCCTGTCAGGGCACCATGAACAACTTCAACTTCGGCAACGATCAGTACCAGTATTACGAGACGATCTGCGGCGGATCGGGCGCAGGGCCATGGCATGACGGCACCAGCGCGGTGCACACCAATATGACCAACACGCGTCTGACCGATCCTGAGATCCTGGAGTTCCGCTATCCGGTGGTGCTGGAAGACTTTCACGTACGACGGGGTTCCGGCGGCGACGGCAAGTTCAAGGGGGGCGATGGCACTTTGCGCACCGTGCGCTTCCTTCAGGACATGGACGTCTCGTTCCTGGCTAGCCACCGGAAGGTGCCACCATTTGGGTTAGATGGGGGCGCACCAGGCCAGTGCGGGGCCAACACTATACGCAAGGCGGACGGGACTTTGGTGCAGGCTGAAGGCTGTTCACAGCATGATTGCAGCGCGGGCGATGCGGCCATTATCAAGACCCCGAGCGGCGGAGGCTTCGGCGCGGCATGAATATGTATAGACTTTATAATTTCCCAGGCGCAGGCGGGTTCGCTGTTCAGGCTTTGCTGGAAGAGCTGGGCCTGCCGTACGAGCTCATCCCCCTCGACTATGATGCCAGCGAGCATAAGAAGGCGCCCTATACCGATCTCAACCCGCTCGGCCAGGTGCCCACGCTGGTGTTGCCGGATGGTGGGGTCATGACTGAGTCTGCCGCCATCCTTCTCTACCTGAGTGACCAGGAGAGCGATGCCAAACTGGCCCCTGCCCCGGCCGATCCGCTGCGCCGGGACTATCTGCGCTGGATGATGATGCTGACCACGTCGGTCTATAGCGCAAGCCTTAGAAGCTATCATCCGGAGGACTTCACAGCAGCGGACGATCCAAAGCCCATCAGTGAGGTGGCCGACCGGCAGCTCGAAGAGCAATGGCAGATCATCGAAGATGAGCTCGCCGCACGGGGGCCATGGATGCTGGGCGAGGTCTACTCCACCGCCGACATCTACACCATGATGATCGCTCACTGGGTGCCCGATATGGCGGCGAACTTTGCCAAGCATCCAAACGTGAAGGTGCTCTGCGACGCCGTGCGCGCACGCCCGGCCATTGCCCGAATCCTGCCTCAGCACGACGACCATTGGTGAACCCACGGGGCAAGATGACACTTGCAGCAGACACCTAAGGGGCGCCATTATCGACAGCAAAAGATAAACAGAGGAACGCCCCAGTGAGCAGTAACGGATCTAAGCCCCCCAGCGATAAGAAGTACAGAAGCCAGGAATGGTTCGACAACGTGGACAATCCCGGCATGACGGCGCTTTACGTGGAGCGCTATCAGAACCAGGGCTATACCCGCGGAGAGCTCCAGTCCGGCAAGCCGATGATCGGGATCTCCCAGACCGGCTCAGACCTCGCGCCCTGCAACAAGATCCATGTGTACCTGACTGAGCGGGTCAAGGCCGGCATCCGCGATGCAGGCGGCGTTCCGATCGAGTTCCCGGTGCACCCTATTCAAGAGACCGGCAAGCGGCCCACCGCGGCGCTGGACCGGAACCTGGCCTATCTGACCTTGGTAGAGGTGCTGCACGGCTATCCCATCGACGGGGTGGTGCTGACCACCGGCTGCGATAAGACCACGCCGGCCCAGCTGATGGGTGCGGCCACGGTCGATATCCCGTCCATCGTGCTCTCCGGCGGACCCATGCTGGACGGCTGGTGGCGCGGCGAGCGGGCCGGCTCCGGCATGGTGGTGTGGGAGAGCCGGCGTCTCTTGGCCGCCGGCGAGATCGATTATGATGAGTTCATGAACCGGGTCTGCGCGTCCGCGCCCAGCCTCGGCCACTGCAACACCATGGGCACGGCCTCCACCATGAACGCTCTCGCAGAGGGTCTTGGCATGTCGCTCACCGGCTGCTCCGCCATCCCCGCCCCCTACCGCGAGCGCATGGAGATGGCTTATGCCACCGGCCAGCGCATTGTAGAGATGGTGAAAGAAGACCTGAAACCGTCAAAGATCATGACGCGGGCGGCGTTCGAAAACGCCATCATGCTCAACACCGCCATTGGCGGGTCCACCAACGCACCGCCCCACATTCAGGCCATTGCGCGACACATGGGCGTGGAACTTGAGCTGGAAGACTGGCAGACCCTGGGCTACGACCTGCCCTTGCTGGTGAACATGCAGCCGTCAGGCGAATATCTGGGCGAATCGTTCCACCGGGCCGGCGGTGTGCCCGCCGTTATGGGCGAGATGGCCAAGGCAAACCACTTGCGGCCAGAAGCTATGACCGTCACCGGGCGCACCATGGGAGAGAACGTGGCGGGCCAGGAGAGCCAGGATCAGGCGGTGATCCGGCCGGTCTCAGATCCCATGCGCGAGCAAGCCGGCTTCATCGTCTTGAGTGGCAACCTGTTCGACAGCGCCTTGATGAAGACCAGCGTGATCTCAGAAGACTTCAACACCCGCTTCCTGTCGCGCCCCGGCAGCGAAGGCGTTCTGGAAGCCCGGGCCATCGTGTTTGAAGGACCGGAAGACTACCATGAGCGACTGAACGATCCGGCTCTCAATATTGATGAGAACTGCATGATGTTCATCCGCGGCTCCGGCCCTGTGGGCTATCCGGGGGCAGCTGAGGTGGTCAACATGCAACCGCCGGATCATTTGCTGAAACAAGGCATCAATCACCTTCCGACTATCGGCGATGGCCGCCAGTCGGGCACCTCTGAGAGCCCGTCCATCTTGAACGCTTCGCCGGAATCGGCCGTGGGCGGCGGGTTGGCGCTGTTGGAGACCGGTGACATGGTGCGGCTCGATCTGCCCAACCGGCGCATGGACATCATGATTAGTGACGAGGAGTTGGCTGAGCGCCGCGCGAACTGGACAGAACCGGAGCTGG
>JBCDIP010000086.1:0-8934 GCA_038748855.1 Pseudomonadota bacterium | reverse complement strand
CGTGGAAGAGGGCGATGTGGTCTCCAAAGGCGATGTGATGGCCTCGCTCGATACGGTGAAGCTGAAGGCAGAGCGCGAGACCCTGAAAGCCCAAATCGGCGAGCTGAATGCGCGCCGCGATCTGGCCGCAGCCACCCTGAAGCGTCAGGAAGAGCTCAACAAAAAGGGCTGGCGCTCGGCCCAGAACTATGACGAAGCGCGCTTCAGCCTCCAGGAGATCGATGCTTCACTCACCCGCGTTGAGGCCGCCATTGCATCCCTTGACGTGGATATTGAGAAGTCAGAGCTGCGCGCGCCTTTTGGCGGCACAATCGCCAGCCGCACCACCGATGAGGGTGCGGTGGTGTCCGCAGGCAGCAACATTGTGGAGCTTCTGGAAACCGCCCAGCGCCAGGTGCGCATTGGGGTCTCAGCCGAGGCGGCAGCAGATCTGAAGGTGGGCGAGACTTACAAGTTCTTGGCCTCCGGCCGCAAAGTTCCCGGCACCTTGATTGCTAAGCGCCCGGATCTTGACCCGCGCACCAGAACCGTCTCAATGCTCTTCTCCGTTGCCCCGCAAGGTTCGGTGCCCTTTGGGGAGATTGTGGAGCTGGTGTTGCCCCGGACCGTTTCTGCCCGGGGTACATGGCTGCCCATCAGCGCACTCACCGAGGGCCGCAAGGGCCTCTGGTCAGTGCTCACCGTCACCGAGCGGGACGGCGGCCCGGTCGTTGAACGCGAAGCTGCCGAAATTCTGCACATCGAAGGCGACAAAGCCTTTGTCCGCGGCACTTTCTCCGTTGGCGCGCGCCTCTTGTTGGACGGCATCAACCGCGTCACACCGGGCCAAAAAGTGGCCCTGGCGAGCGAAGGGTAGGGGCCATGGAAACGCTCTTCTTCCGCAACAAGCGTATTGTGGCTTTGGCCATCTTCATGATTTTGGCCGCAGGACTTTCCGCGCTCACCACGGTGGGCCGCCAGGAAGATCCAAGCATCTCCAAAATCTTCGCGACTGTGGTCACCGCCTATCCCGGCGCTGATCCGGCCAGGGTGGAAGCTCTGGTCACCGAGAAGGTGGAAGAAGAGCTGAAAAAGATCCCACAGATCAAGCAGGTCGAATCCACCTCGCGCACAGGAATTTCCGTGGTGCAAGTGGAGCTCGGCTGGAAGCTGACCAAGCCCCAGATCGAGCAGGCCTGGTCGGAGGTCCGCGATGCCCTGTCCGACGCGTCACGCAATTTCCCGCAAGGTGTGGGCGAGCCCAGTTTTGACGATGATGTCACCGGTGCCTTTTCCGCCATCAGCGCGATCCATGCCCGTCCCGGAGCTGAGGTTAGCCCAGCGGTCCTGAAACGTTATGCAGAGCTGCTGCAGGACCAATTGCGCGAACTGTCCGGCACTCTGATTGTGGAGATGTATGGCGCGCGGAGCGAAGAGATCCTGGTGGATATCGACCCGCGCAAGCTCATTTCCATCGGCCTCACCCCAGAACAGGTTTCAGCGGCCATTGCCCGGGCGGACACGAAAATCCGTTCTGGTCAGATCCGCGGCCAAAACCAGGATTTGCTCATCGAGACCAAGGGCGAGATCACAAGCCTTGAGCGCATCCGCACTATCCCCATCACCGGCACTGAAACCGGGTCCATTGTGCGCGTGTCCGATGTGGCCACCGTGAGCCGCAACGTGCGCGAGCCGGCCACGTCGCTGGCCTACACCAATGGCATCCCCGCCATCCTCGTTGCCGCAAAAATCGAAGATAATATCCGCGTAGATCTGTGGATGACCCAGGTTAAGGCCATCCAGGCAGCCTTCGAAGCCGAACTTCCCGGCGGTGTCGTGCACAAGATGGTGTTCGACCAGAGCGTCTATACCTCTGAGCGGTTGGAAGAGGTGCTGACCAATCTGATGATCGGGATCTCGCTTGTGGTGGCGGTATTGTTCATCACCCTAGGCTGGCGGGCGGCCCTCATTGTTGCAGCCATTCTGCCCCTGGCCAGCTTCATCTCCATGGCAGGCCTGCAGATTGTCGGCATTCCCATTCACCAGATGTCGATCACCGGGCTGATCGTTGCGCTCGGCCTCCTGGTGGATGCGGGCATCGTGATGACCGATGAAATCCGCAAGAAACTGGAGCAGAACGCAGATCGTCTCGCCGCTGTGCGTGATGCGGTAAAGCGCCTGGCCGTGCCTCTCTTGGCCTCCACGGTAACCACCGCCTTGGCCTTTGTGCCCATGGCCATCCTGCCTGGCCCGCCTGGTGACTTCATCGGCGCGATTGCGATTTCTGTGATCATCATGCTGTTCTCCTCGCTCCTTCTGGCGCTGACGATCACACCGGCCTTAAGTGGCTGGTTCCTGAAGGCCGGCAAGGACAAGGGCGGCATGTTCAGCAGTGGCTTGAAGTCAGAACGCCTGGGCCGCGGTTTTCCCGCCACCTTGAAGCTGGCCGTGGACTTCCCGAAGCTCGCCATGCTGGGCGCCATTGTGCTGCCGATCATTGGTTTTGCCGCTATGCCCACCTTGAAGGGTCAGTTCTTCCCGGGCGTGGACCGTGATCAGTTCTACGTCCAGGTGAAGCTGCCGGGCGGCACCGCCATTGGCCGCACCCAGCAAAGCGTCGTGGAAGCAGAAAAGCTGATCCGCAAACATGCCGACGTGCGCCACGTGCATTGGGTGTTGGGTGAGGCCGCACCAGCCTTTTACTACAACATGCAAGCCAACCAGGATGGCGAATCGAGCTTTGCTGAAGCGCTGATCACCACCTCGTCTCCAGCCGCCACCGAGCGCATCCTTCCCGTGCTGCAGCGGGAGTTCGACGCCAAGATGCCTCAGGCACGGGTGACCGTGCGCGGTCTGGTGCAAGGCCCGCCAGTGGCCGCCCCGGTGGAAATCAGAGTTGTGGGGCCGGACATTGAAGTGCTGCGCAAACTTGGTGACGAGCTGCGCGCCGTCATGGTGTCGGTCCCCGATATCACCCAGGCCAAAACCCAGCTTACGGGCGGTGCGCCGAAAATCTCGCTCGACATTGATGAAGAAAAGGCCCGCCTGGCCGGCCTGAACCTGAGCGCCATTGCCGGTCAGCTGGAAAGCGGCCTGGAAGGGGCGGTCGGCGGCTCTCTGGTGGAAGCCAGCGAGGAGTTACCGGTGCGCCTCAGAGTGGGGACCGAGGGACGCAGCAGCATCGATGCCTTGCGCGGCTTGGATGTGGTGCGCGGCGATGCGAGCGCCCTGTTGGCCGATGGCCAGTATCCGGGCATTCCGCTCAGCGCCATTGGCAAGATCAGCCTGGTGCCTGCGGAAAGCCCGATCTTCCGGCGCGACGGCGAGCGCGTGAACACGGTGCAGGGTTTTACCCACCGCACGGTCCTGCCGGAAGAGGCCTTGAAAAAGGTGCAAGCGGCGATCGATGCGTCCGGGCTGACCTTGCCTGCCGGATACCGCTTTCAGGTGGGCGGCGACTCAGATGCGCGCAATGATGTGCTGCGTGACCTTCTGGCCGTGGCGGGCATCGTGATTGCCTTGACCATCGCAACCATTGTTTTGACGTTCAACTCGTTCCGCCTGTCTCTGGTCACCGCGGCCGTGTCCGTGCTCTCCATGGGCCTTAGCTTGCTGGTGCTGGCGATCTTCCAGTATCCGCTGGGCGTTATGGCCATTATCGGGGTGATCGGATCCATCGGCGTGTCGATCAACGCGGCGATCATCATCCTCACCGCGTTGCAGAGGAACCCGGCCGCCGCCAGCGGAAGCCGCGCTGCCATCGTTGACACGGTGAGCGCTCAGAGCCGGCATATCTTTTCCACCACGGTGACCACGTTCGGCGGCTTCCTGCCGCTCATCCTGGCAGGCGGCGGGTTCTGGCCGCCGTTTGCCATGGCGATTGCGGGTGGTGTGTTGTTGTCGACGGTGGTGTCGTTCTACTTCGTGCCTCCGGCGTTTGCCTTGCTCAACAAGCCCAAGACCAAAGATGCAGCCAAGGCCGATGTGCTGAAGCTGGAGACGCGCAAAGAAGAAAGCCCGCAGGTGTTCCTGCAGGCTGCTGAGTGAACCGGCGGGGGCATCTCGCCCCCGCACGGTCGAAGTATTAAGCGGCCGCGTAGTTCTGTGGGAAGAGGGCGCGCAAGGCTTCTTCGTCGCGCTCCTTCTTGAACTCAAGATCTTTGCCGACCTCCCGGGCGCGTGCTGCGGCAGGCCGGGCATTGATGGCTTCAAACCAACGCTTCACGTTGGGGAACTGATCCAAGGGGTCTTCGCCGAGGACGACACCGGCCCGGTCAACCCAGCCCCAAGCAGAGACATCGGCAATCGTCAGCTCATCGCCCACGATATAGTCGCGCCCTTCCAGGTGTTGATCGAGCACCTCGTAGTGGCGCACGGCCTCGCGGTGATAGCGGTTGATGGCATAGTCGATCTTCTCAGGAGCAAAGTGCTTGAAGTGCACAGACTGGCCGGAATAGGGGCCAATGCCGGTGGCGATGAACATCATCCACGACAAGAGTTCGGCCCGATCCTCCGGCTTGCCGGCGAGCTTTCCGCTCTTCTCAGAGAGATAAAGCAGGATCGCGTTGGAATCGAACACCCGCTGGCCGTCATCCTCAATGGCCGGCGTCTTGCCGTTAGGGTTGATCTTCCGGAACGCGTCTTCGTGCTGCTCGCCCTTAAGCGTGTCAACCGGCACCACTTCGTAATCAAGGCCCGTCTCTTCAAGAAACAGTGCGACCTTCATGGGGTTTGGAGTGTGGTGGAAATAGAATTTGATCATCATGACCTCATGGCTTGTGGGGATGGATTGCTTAATTTGAACCGAACGGTTCAACATAGTTGCACCAATCAGTTCAAGATGGCAAGGTGATTGTTGTCTTTAACCGATCACACCTGTGAGACCCATGAGCGGCCGCAAACAATTCAACGAGGATGAAGCCCTGGAGGCAGCCATGCGTGCATTCTGGCAGCGCGGCTATGAAGCCACTTCCTTGAGCGATCTGGAGGCCGCAACCGGGCTCAACAAATCAAGTCTCTACAATGCCTTTGAGAGCAAGGAGGCGCTCTTCGTGCGCTGCCTTGAGCGCTATTCGGAGCGGGTGGCCAAGCCACTGGCGTGGGAGCTGAAAAAGCCGGAGTTCCGCGCGGCCATCACCGGATTCTTCGATCGGCTGGTGAGCCGGTTTGATGATCCGGGCGCACCTCCCGGTTGCCTGGCCACCATGGCGGCTATGGAGCTTGGCCAGTCAGCGGGCGTGTCGGCCGGCCTCGTTTGCGCCAATCTGGAGACCCAGCACGCCGCGTTTGAGGCGCGCTGCCGTCAGGCGGTGGACGATGGTGAACTGGCAGAGGATACAGATTGCAGCGCACTGGCCGCGCTGCTGGTCTCCATCAGCCGCGGTTTGGCGGTGCTCAACCGGGCTGAGGGCAACTCGGACCTGGCGCGCCAGGCGGTGGCCGGTCTTCTCAATCAGGTGGCGCCGGCTGGCGGGCCACGACCGCAGTAAACCCGGCGGACTGCACCTCCTCATCGCGCTGGTTCAGCACCGTAACCGTCATGGAGACATTGCCTCGGTCGGTTTTCTTCGGATGCGCTTTCAGCTCTACGACCTCAGCACGGACCCGAACCGTGTCTCCTGGCTTTACCGGCCCATCGAATTGCCAGTTCACCCGGCGCAAGGCCAACACCGTGCGTTCAAAAAGGTCGAACTGACTGAGAAGCCCGAACGTGAGCCCCACGAAGAACGGTCCATGGGCAATACGTCCCCCGAACGGGCTGGAGGCGGCGAATTCTTCATCCATGTGCAGCGGGTTGAAGTCGCCTGTCATGCCGGCGAAGGTGACGAGATCTGTCTCGGTGATGGTTCGCCCATAGGTTTCGAACACTTCACCCAGTTGAAACGCTTCGAAATATCTGCCCATCGCTGTCTCCTTGGGCAACGTGAGTGTGGTGGCTACCTGGCTGCCCTCGGCACTTTGGCACACCAGCTTTCATTCACGGAAGCTTCGCCCGATGTGTTGGCGCCGGCAAACATCTTGATTGAGGCAATCGCCACAAGAGCAGAGTTTGCATTCGCTCCTTCCAGCTTGTGAAAGCGCAAAGGATTGCCGCCCCCAAAACCATTGGTCTGCGCATGGCGCCAGGCCCGGCAATAGAGCACCGACTGGAGGTGATCATAGGTGAAGTCCTTGCTGGCCGAGCCGCGGAACTGCACCACATTGTTGAGGGCCGGGGTCACCTTGACCGCGCTCACCTTGGTGATCACGCCGGACGAGGGCCCAGGGTCCACGGCAACGCTGCTGCCTGCATCACTGTCGCTGCTTGGGCCTGATCCTATGACCGGTTCGTTTCCCGCACATCCGCTTAAAACCACCGCGCTGACCAGCGCGGCCAGCCTCAGCCCTCTTTTCACACCCACCATGCTCCCAACCACCCGTTAGCCAACCTAGTCTCAAAGCCGATCGCGCAAAAAGCCTATCGTTTCCACGTCCGCATTGGCAAATGCAAAGCGCAAGTACGCTTCCTGCCCGGTGCCGAAATAGGTGCCGGGCAGCGTTACAATCCCTTTCACCTCGGCCAGCTCTTTCGCCACTTCGCGTGCGGATACGCCGGCATAGGGGTGCTCCACATAGGCGAAATAGGCGCCGATGGCTCTCAGTTTCCAGCGTGGGAGATGCTCCAGAACCGCACGGAAAGCATCGGCGCGCCGTTGCATTTCGCGCGCATTCCCAGCCCGCCAATCCGCCAGGGCCGGCAGTGCCTTTGCCACCGCCAGCTGAGCCGGCCGCGGCGCACAGATCTGCAGGTTATCCATCACCTTCACGGTCTCGGTCACCAGCTCTGGCGCCGCGATTAACCCGCCCACCCGGTGGCCCGGAATGCAGAAGGACTTGGAGAAGCTGTAGAGCTGGATGACGGTGTTGCGCCACCCGGGCTCGGAAAACAAGGCGTGCGGCGCCCCGGCTCCGGGCGCCAGAAAGTCGCGGTACGTCTCATCAATCACCAGCCAAGTCTGCGTCTCAGCGCAGACCCGATAGATCTCTTTCAGCAGCTCGGCCGGATAGACGGCACCTGTCGGGTTGTTGGGGCTACAGAGCACCACGGCTGCCGTCTTCTGGCCAATGGCCTCTGCAACATCCTCAGGCCGGGGCAGGAAGCCATTGTCAGCTGCACACTCCACCATGCGCACGTTGAGCCCTTGCAGGCGCAGCGTTGCCTCATGGTTGAAGAAGTTGGGGTTGGTGAGGATCACCTCATCGCCGCTGCTGGCGATACTCATCAGTGCCACGTAGAACGCCTGATTGCATCCGGCGGTGATTTGCACCTCTTCAGGGGCCACCGGACTGCCATAGAGTTCTGAGACATTGTTGGCATAGGCCTCCACCAGCTCCGGCTCGCCTTCAATCAGGCCATAACCGGCCGCGTCCGTGTTCTGAGCCGCTTCAGCCGTCCACGCCAATAGGTCCGGGTGCGGCGCATAGCCCGGCACTGCCTGGGACAGTTGGATCATCGGGCCGTAGGCGCCGCCATACGCGGCAGACCAGCCTTGCACTTCTGGTATTGGAGGGGTCGCAAGATCGGCCACGACCCGGTTCAGACGTTTACGCACAAAAGTCACTCCACGAAAGCTTACTGTGTTTCCCATGAACAGGGCTTCATTTTCAATCGATTTTGCGGCAAGGAGTGAGGACAAAGAACAGGTTGTGAGGCGGGACGCGGCGATGTCATTCGATTTTACCCATGGCGAGGCGCTGCGCACCGAAATTGCCGGCAATATGGCGCGGTTTGAACGGGTGGCCATTGAGCCAGGCGAGTTGAGGCTTGCCGCCGTCGCCATCGTGGTGGTGAAGAGCGATGTGTCCGACGAAGCCTGCTTCCTTCTGACCTTAAGACCCATGCGTATGAACCGGCACAGCAACCAATACGCCTTGCCCGGCGGACGCTTGGACGAAGGCGAAACGGTAGAGCAGGCGGCCTTGCGTGAGCTTCACGAGGAGCTGGGCGTTGAGCTCGGGCCCGAACATGTTATGGGCGCGCTCGACGATTATGCCACCCGGTCAGGGTTTCGCATTACCCCCATCGTCATTTGGGGTGGCTTGTGTGAGACCCTCGTGCCTGATCCTGGCGAGGTGGAAGCGGCCTACCGCATTCCCTTCTCCGACATCAATGCGGATACGGTCCCAAGGCTCATCCCGTCAGAAGCAGGCGAGCACCCGGTCTTATGTGCCCATATCGACACCCTGGGCCACACGGTCTATGCCCCGACCGCAGCCATATTCTATCAGTTCCGCGAAGTCGCCCTGCGCGGCCTGGCCACCCGGGTGGCCCATTTTGACCAACCCGCCTTTGCGTGGAAGTAAACCTGGTTACGAGGCCTTGGGCTGCACTTCGGTCATGTAGTCTTCCATGAGCGTGCGCGTGATGTCGCCCACTTCGAAGCTGTAAGGGCCAATCTCTGAGACGGGCGTCACTTCAGCCGCGGTGCCAGTGATGAAGCACTGCTCAAAGCCTTCCATTTCCTCAGGCATGATGGCCCGCTCGTGCACTTTGATCTGCCGGTCGTGGGCAAGGCCGATCACAGTGCGCCGTGTGATGCCGTCCAGGAAGCAGTCCGGTGTCGGCGTGTGCAGCTCGCCGTCTTTCACGAAGAACACATTGGCGCCCGTGGCTTCCGCCACCTGGCCGCGCCAGTCCAGCATCATGGCATCAGCATAGCCTTTACGCTCAGCGGCATGCTTCGACAGGGTGCAGATCATGTAGAGGCCCGCAGCCTTGGATTTGCAGGGCGCGGTTTGCGGATCGGGCCGGCGGTACTCGGCAAGGTCGAGCCTGATGCCTTTCAGCCGTTGTTCCGGATCAAAGTAGCTGGGCCATTCCCAAACCGCGACAGACGCGTTGATCTTGTTGGCCTGAGCCGAGACGCCCATCATTTCAGAACCGCGCCATGCGGCTGCCGTCCGCTGCCGCGCCCG
>JBCDIP010000085.1:0-9090 GCA_038748855.1 Pseudomonadota bacterium | reverse complement strand
TCAGCCCAAGCTTCAGCCACAGCCACAAGGGCGCGCGTTCGGCAGGGACGTCGTCAAGCTGGCTCATAAGGAGCCGTTGTAGCTTTAAAGCTCAGGCGCCGCCACACCGGCTTGAGCGCAGGCGGCGATCACCGTGCTGCGCAACAGGCAGGCAATGGTCATGGGGCCAACGCCGCCCGGCACCGGGGTGATGGAACCGGCCACCTGTTTGGCGCTGTCAAAATCCACATCGCCCACCAGCTTTGTCTTGCCGTTCTCCCCATCAATGCGGTTGATGCCCACATCGATAACGCAGGCGCCAGGCTTCACCCAATCGCCTTTCACCATCTCCGGACGGCCCACAGCAGCGATCAGAAGGTCAGCGCCGCGGCACACAGCCGGCAGGTCCTTGGTGCGCGAGTGGGCGATCGTCACCGTGCAGTTTTCCTGGAGCAGCAGTTGCGCCACAGGCTTGCCCACAATGTTGGAGCGCCCGACCACAACAGCATTGGCGCCGTTCAGATCACCCATAGCGTCCTTCGCCAGAAGCACACAGCCCACCGGCGTACAGGCCACCAGCGCGTCCTGGCCGGTTGCCAAACGGCCGGCATTGATCACATGGAACCCGTCCACGTCCTTGTCCGGGCTGATGGTGTTGATCACCTTCTCGCTGTCGATATGGTCCGGCAAGGGCAGCTGCACCAGAATGCCGTGCACCGTGGGATCAGCGTTCAGTTGCTCCACCAGAGCAAGAAGATCGGCCTCAGACGTGGAAGCGTCTAGCCGGTGCTCAAACGAGTTCATCCCCGCTTCCAGGGTCTGCTTATGCTTGTTGCGCACATAAACCTGGCTGGCCGGGTCTTCGCCCACCAGAACCACGGCCAGGCCCGGCTGCAGGTCATGCTCCGCCTTGAGCTTCGCCACCGCGCCGGCGACCCGCTCTCTCAGGCCTGCGGCATAGGCTTTACCATCAATACGTTTGGCTTCGCTTGTCATAGCGGGAATGTCCTTGTTCTGGGATGGGCGCTCAGCGCCGATTGGATAGCGGCCTTGGCGGCAATGGCCTTATCTGGTTGCGCCGTGACGGGGGTGTGAAACGACACCCCTTGCCTTAGCCGCCTAAGAGCCGGGGCGCAATATCGCGGGCGATGAGATTTTGCAAGAACCAGACCGCCAACAAAAGCACGATCGGCGACAGGTCAATCCCACCCATATTGGGCAAAATCCGGCGGATCGGCCCCAAAAGCGGCTCGGTGAGCCTATTGAGCACATACCACAACTGGGCCACAAAATTGTTGTGAAGGTTCACCACGTTGAACGCAATAAGCCAGCTCATGATGACCATGGCAAAAATCACAATTGTGTAGAGCCACAATACGGTGAGGATCAATTCAAGTATGGCATTCATAAGCTGTCTCCAAACACATTGCGGCACATGTAACCATGGGCGCCGCACTGTGCAAGAGCCCTAAGAAGCGGAAGGAAAATCCGCACCTTGCGTTGACGGGAGCACAGATGCTGGTGAACAATGCAAACCAGGAGGATCCGCGATGAGCCCATATGCGATACCGTTCCTGTTTTCCTCAAAAGGCCGCCCGGATCATCGGGTCCCGAACCGCCGGGAAGATGAAGAGCCGCTCCACTTTGTGGTCTCCAACGCCACCTATAGGCTTGTGGTGGCCGGCGATGAGGTGCGCGAAAGGCTGATGGAATTGTGGAAGCAATACCGATAGCCCATGAGCAGCGACACCGGCATCACCGACCACTATACCAGCGGCAGCTTGCTTGACCGCCTAAACGCCGCCCTCATGGAGGATGGCGCAGATCCAGACAATCCCACCATTGAGGCCCTCGCACCCTACGACCAATTCCACGGCCGGGGTCTGGACTCAACCGAGCAACTGGCAGCCGGCATCTCCGTCAGCGCATCAGACCACCTTCTGGATATCGGCAGCGGCATCGGCGGGCCCGCCCGCTACATGGCCGCCCGCTTCGGCTGCAATGTGACCGGCATAGACCTCACCGAAGAATTCTGCGATGTGGCCCGGCACCTGACGTCTGCCATGGGTCTTGAGGACCAAGTCACCATCGAGCAAGGCAATGCGCTGGCCATGCCGTTCGCCGACGCCACCTTTGAGGGTGCCTACTCCATGAACGTCTCCATGAACATTGAAGACAAGGCGGGGTTCTACGGGGAGATCTTCCGGGTCTTGAAACCCGGTGGCTGGCTGGTGCTTTCAGAGCTAGCCCAAGGGCCCGGAGGCGCCGTGCCCTATCCGGCTCCCTGGGCGCTGACCGAAGAGAGCAGCTTCCTCTCAACGCCAGAGGAGACCCGAGCCGGCCTTGAAGCAAGCGGTTTCAGGATCGAACGGTTTGGCGACCATGTGGCAGAATCAAAAGCGTTCGCCGCCAAAGTCCGCGAGATGGTGGAGCGCGGAGAAAAACCGCCCCATCGGGCCATTTCCATGATCCATGGCGCGTTGGGCGAAACGGCAACAGCCAATATGGCCGAAGCCTCACGCCTTCAGGCCATCATCCCCATCGAAGTGTTGTGCACCAAGCCTTAGATCTTTGTGGGCAGCACGTTGTGGTGGAGCCTACAGGTCTTTGGCTGCCATCATACTACGGCTCTGATCGGCGCCCGCTTCCCGCTCCAACATCGCCAGCATAGTCCGATAGAGTCCGGTCACGCGCTCTTCCGCTCGCGCGCCCGTGGCCGCATAATTGTTGAGGCCGGGGGCTGCATTCACCTCCAGCACCGTCGCCTCGGGATCCGGCTCCTCAATCTGCCGCGCCAGGATATCCACTCCGGCAAACCGCAAGCCCACAGCCTTAGCCGCCTCAAGAGCCATCTGCTGATGCGTCTGGTCGATCTGATCGCTCACATCCACAACTTCGCCGCCTGTGGAAAGGTTCGCGTTGGCCAAGAGCCGCACCTGCTCGCCGGGCGCGGGGCAGTCGGCAAGGCTGAGCCCTTGAGTTGCCAGATGGGCCAGGACGCGTGGATCATCTGCCTCCGCAATGGCTTGGCGGCCTGATGCGGCAAGGGCTTCTGCGCGCTCTTGCAGAAGCGCTCCGATTGTGGCCCCGCCCGTTCCGGTGACCGTGAGTGGCACACGCTGATAGGCCAGCACCACTTCGCCATCCAACACAACGATCCGGTAATCATCCCCCGCCGCAGGACGCTGGATCAGGACCCGGTCATACTGCTGGTACAGCACCTCCAGATGCGCGCGAAGCTGAGCCTCATCGGCCACCTGCCGGACGCCCTCACCCTCCGCCCCTTCATTGGGCTTTACGAACAAAGGAAAACCCCAGCGCTCCGCCGCGGCTTCAGCATCGCCATAGGGGTCCATGCGCGCGGCAACACCCGGGTTCTTGGCGCGCCATTTGGCAACGCACTTGGGGGCAAAGACCACCTGGCCTTCCGGCACATTAAGACCGGCGCGCTCCAAAAACTTGGCACAGAAATCCTTATCCTGTGCAATCTGCGCGGCCGCGGACCCGTTCAGATCAAGATTGGTGCCTTTGAAGAACCGCCTCGCCCCGTTGGCGAATGTGATGTAGCCCGCCCGCCGGAACGCCGGCTCAAAGGTCACCTCAGCACCGATCTCAGCACAGAGGCGTTGCAGCAGCTTGGGGAAGTAGCCCTCGTCCATGGGATCAAGCCTAAGCGCCTGCATCCTCCAGCGCCATATCGCTGGCTTTCTCGCCGATCATAATCGCCGGCGCATTGGTGTTACCGGAGACAATGGTCGGCATGATGGAGGCATCGGCAATCCGCAATCCTGAGATGCCATGCACGTTAAGGCGCGCATCCACCACGGCCATGCGGTCTGTGTCCGGACCCATTTTGCAGGTGCTGGTGGGGTGGTAGATGGTTTGTGCAATATTGCGGGCAGCATCCAGCAGATCTTCATCGCTCTGCACATGATCACCCGGCAGCTTTTCTTCAACGATATAAGGCGACATGGCTTTGGTGTTCACGAGATCCCGGGTGATCCTGAGGCCCGCCACGGCCGTGTCCTGGTCAAGCTGGGCAGACAGATAGTTGGCATGAATCTCAGGATAAACCTGCGCATCCGGGGAGACGATGGAAATGTGCCCCCGGCTCTCCGGACGCAGTTGACAGACCGACATGGTGATGCCGGAGAAGGGGTGCATCTCCAGGCCAGGCTTATCGGCGCTGAGCGGCTGGAAGTGGAATTGGATGTCAGGGGTGTCGAGTTCTGGACGCGTCTTGCAGAAAATGCACACCTGGCTCGCGCCCATGGCCATGGGCCCCTGGCGCGCAAAGACAAACTGCATGCCGATCCAGGTGCGCCGGATGATGTTGTTGATCTCATCATTGAGGGTCGGCACGTTGACCTCATAGACCGAGCGGATCTGCAAATGGTCCTGCAAATTCTGCCCCACGCCGGCCAGTTCATGGCGCACGGGGATACCAAGCCCCTGCAACAGCTCGCCCGGCCCGATGCCGGACACCTGCAGGATCTGCGGTGAGCCAATAGCCCCAGCGGACAAGATGACCTCGCCGCCCGGATTGAGCATCGCCGTGGTCGGTGTTCCATCCTTCTTGTAGGCCAGCCCTACCACCTTCTTCGGATCAGCTTCGTCGAAGACCAGACGCTCCACATGCGACTTCACGCTGATCTCAAGATTGCTGCGGCCCTTGGCCGGTGTCAGATAGGCCTTCGCCGAGGAACATCTGAGGCCATTCTTGGCGGTGAGCTGGAAATAGCCGGCGCCCTCCTGACGCGCTCCGTTAAAGTCATCGCTTCTGGGGATCCCGAGCTCCACGGCCGCATCTATCAGGGCCTCGCACACATCCCGCTTGGCCCGGATGTTTGTGACCGACAGCGGCCCCTCGCCGCCATGATAGTCATCGCCGCCGCGTTCCTGACCTTCAGAGCGCTTGAAGTAGGGCAGCACATCTTCATACGACCAGCCCACGTTCCCAAGCTGGCGCCAATGGTCATAGTCCTCGTGTTGGCCGCGAATATAGAGCAACCCGTTGATCGAGCTGGAGCCGCCTAGGGTCTTGCCGCGCGGCCAGTCCAAGGCCCGGCCGTTGAGACCGGGATCGGGTTCGGTCACATAGCACCAGTCCGTATCCGGATTGTGGAGGGTCTTAAAGTACCCGACGGGCACATGGATCCACGGATTGTTGTCGCGCCCACCGGCCTCAAGCAGCAGCACCTTATGGCGGCCATTGGCCGACAAGCGGTTGGCCAGTGCACATCCGGCCGAACCGGCTCCGGCAATGATGAAATCGTACACTCTTGCCTCTTCAGTCAGGGCGCCTGCGCGGCAGCTGCCTCGTCTGAATCTTGCTCAGAGTGCAAAAAGAGGAGGCGGCAACGATCGCTCAAGTTAAACATTCGCAGATTACCTTAGCAATTGCGGACCGGGGCGAACAAGCAGCCACTTTCTCCCTATAGCAGGCGCCAGCTTAGGGCTTGGCCGCGCGCTTCTCTGCCAAAGCGGCCAGATAAGCGGAGATCCGCTGCTTAATGGACCCTGCTGCAGCAGACCGCACCAGGGCGGCCATGTCGCCCTCCCGGTCCGACAGGCGGGTGCGCCGGGTCATCGCTGCATAGTCAGCCCGGCTGAGGGCCTGGGCGGCCTCAAGCGCGCGGGTCTGCAGAGCCGGCCAGGCCTGCTGGCCTGCAATCTCGCGCACAAACCCACCGGCCAACGCCTCTTCTGCACTGAACGGTTTGGACCGCGCCAGGAGATCTTGCGCCGTGTCCGCCCCCAGCAAATTGGCGAGCCGGTTGGTGCCGAGCACGACACCGAAGTTCAAACCCGGCATACGGAACCGGGCCTCCGGGCTGCACACCCGCCACTGGCAGGCGGCCACCAGATCAGCCGCGGCGCCATAACACGGGCCATGCACCAGCGCCAGGGTGGCAATGGGTGCGTGGTAGACCGCTTGCAAAAGCTCTTCGACCCGCACAAAGCGCAACAGCAGATCGCCGTCGCTCATCTCCTCAAGGCCGCTGAGGTCAAAGCCGCCCGAAAACCCCTTCCCGTTGCCGCGAAAGACAACCAACCGCACCGCGTCATTACCCTCAGCCTCCAACAGCACAGCATGGAGCGCCTCCACCAGCTCGGCGCTGAAGGCATTCAGCTTGTCCGGCCGGTTGAGGCAGACCTCAAGCACCGGGCCATCCCGGGATATGGAAATCGGTGAACTCATTTCATTTGACCTTTGCACCGCAGAAAGAACTGGTCTGTTTAAGGACAAGCAAGTTGGGATATAAGGATCCCAATCAACAAGGAGGTCTAATGCCATGAACGTCAGTGGGAAAAAAGCAATTGTCTTCGGGGGCACGTCCGGCATCGGACTGTCGGCGGCTAAGATGCTGGTGGATTTGGGGGCAGAGGTGATTGCCATTAGCCGTAATCCGGACAAGGCTGGCGATGTTCCCGCGGGCATGACCTTAAAGGCATGCGATGTGCGCGACCGCGATGCGCTTGAGGCGCTGTTTGCAGAATGCGCGCCGTTCGACATCCTGATCAGCGCCGCCACCGGGGGTGATCGCGCGGTGGGCCCGTTCCTGCAAATGGACATGGACGGTTACCGGGCATCCTTCGACAAGCTGTGGGGCTACACCAACGTGGTGCGCTACGGAACCGAGCACCTCAGCGAAGACGGCACCATTGTTCTGGTCAGCGGCGCACCGGCCCGCAACACCAAGCCGGGCCAGATTGCCATCGGGTCTGTGGGCGGAGCCGTGGAGGCCTTCGTGCGGGCCGCAGCACCAGAGCTCGCCCCACGCCGGATCAACGTGGTCTCCCCCGGCCAGATCGACACGCCCATGGTCGCTCTGGAGGGCGATGCCCGTGACGCCCACTATGCCAAGATGACCGAAGGCCACTTGATCCCGCGGGCGGGCACGGCGGACGAGGTTGCTCAGGCCATCATCTTCATGGTGCAGAACGACTTCGTGACCGGCACCACGATTGATGTGGATGGCGGCTGGCTGTTGTCTTAAGGGCGGCCAGCACGCGCGCTCTTATAGTCGTCATCCCCGCGAAAGCGGGGACCCAGAGGCTGACGAGCTGTGACTCTCCTGGGTCCCGGATATCTTGCTGGCGCAAAATTCCGGGATGACGTGAGTTTAGCGGGGACGACGCCAACTGCCGCGTCCTTGCGAAAGCGAGGACCTTCTCAGCCAAAGGATCGGTCCCAGCTATGGGCCCTCGCATGCGCAAGGGCGCGGGGGGTTCGCGTTTCCGCGTTCCTGTTAACCTGAATACGCCTTCTGCATCGCCCGGGAGATCACAACGTTCTGGATCTCCGTGGTCCCATCCAGATACTGCGCCATCTTCGCCGCCGCCAGATGGCGGGCGAGCGGGAACTCTTGCTTCAGCCCATCCGCCCCCATGGCCTGCATACAGGCGGTGAGCCCCTTGAAGGCCGCCTCTGTGGCGAACTTCTTGGCATGGGCCGCCGCCTCCGGCGCTGCGCCGTCGCGTTCGATCAGGCGGGCCGCCTCATAGGCCAGCAGCCGCGACGCGTGGAGCGCGGTGGAGACCTCCGCCATCTGCCACTGCAGTCCCTGCTGGTCGGCCAGAGGACGGCCGAAAGCCGTGCGTTCCATAAGCCGGGGCATCACCGTATCCAGCCCCGCCCGCAGCAGACCCACACACATGGCCGCCACACAGGCACGGGCCAGATCGATCCCCGCCATGGCAGCCCGGAACCCCTGCCCGGCCTGCACCAGAAGCGCATCTTCGCCCACACGCACATTGTCCAGGCGGAAGCCGCCGGCGCCAATGGCGTAGCCGCCCATCATGTCATAGGCCTCCAGCCGCATGACCCCAGGCGTGTCCGCAGGCACCTGGAAACTGGCAATGCCCTTGGAGCCGGCAGCCGGGTTGGTCTGCGCAAACACGTTCAAAAGGTCCGCATGGGGCGTGTTGGTGATCCAGGCCTTGGCCCCGTTCAGCACATATCCGCGACCCTCAGGCAGCGCACTTGTGGTGATCGCGGCCGCATCGCTGCCGCCTTGTGGCTCGGTCAGAAGAAACGCGCCCACAATCTCACCGGCCAGCATCTTGGGCAAATAGCGGCTGATCTGTTCCGGCGTTCCCGCCTTATCGATGAAGCGTACATGGTTGTTGTGCACCACCAGCGCGAAGGTGGCGGCCATGTCGACGGTGGAGAGCTCCTCCATCACCTTCATGAAGGCCGAGGTACCAAGCCCCAGCCCGCCCAGCTCCGTGCGCACCAACAGGCCACACAGGCCCGCGCTGGCCGCCTCTTGAAACATGGTGCGCGGCATCTGCCGCTCCAGCTCCCACTGGGCGCTGTGCGCCTGCAGATAGTCAGAGGCAAACGTCTTGGCCGCGCCGATCGCGGCCTGTTCGTCTGCGCTGAAGTCGGAAAGATCCATCACTCGCGGACTTAAGTTGCCGGTGCGCTATTCAGCAGCTTCGGCGTGGCGCGGCAGGGCGAACGCTCTGTCGTGCTGCAACGCGGGGATGCGCGCTCGGGCCGCATCGGCCTCAGCAAGATCAATCTCCGCCACAATGAAGCCTTCACCGTCGCCGCCATCTGCAAGCACCTCGCCCCAGGGCGCAACGATCAGCGAATGGCCATAGCACTCTCCACCCCCTTCCAGCTCGCCATACTGGCACGGCGCGATGACGAAGGAGCCGGTCTCAATGGCTCTGGCCCGGTTCAGCACATGCCAGTGGGCCTCGCCGGTCACCTTGGTGAAGGCGGCGGGCACAGCCAGCATCTTGGCCCCGTTCTGCGCCAGCTCCCGGTAGAGCGGGGCAAAGCGCAGATCATAGCAGATCGACAAACCAAGCGGCCCCCAGGGTGTGGGTGCCAGAACGGCCTGATCGCCGGGAGAAATGGTGGCCGACTCCTGGATCACCGTCTCCTCATCCAGCCACACATCGAACATGTGTATCTTGTTGTAATGCACCACCACATCGCCCTGGGCGTTCAGGAGATAGCCCCGGTTGTTGATGCGCCCGTCCGGCGCCGTCACGCCGAGGGAGCCCAGCAGGATCGAAACCCCCTGCTCCTTCGCCACCTCCGCAAAGGCCGGGATCACCGGATGGCTCTCTTCGGGAAAATGCACGGGGTGG
>JBCDIP010000084.1:0-9171 GCA_038748855.1 Pseudomonadota bacterium | reverse complement strand
CCGAAGCCGTTCGCCGCAGGCCTTATCAGGTGGTTCTGTTCGATGAGGTGGAGAAGGCTCACCACGATGTCTTCAACGTACTGCTGCAGGTTCTTGATGATGGTCGGCTGACAGATGGCCAGGGCCGCACGGTCGACTTCCGCAATACCCTCATCATTCTGACCTCGAACTTAGGCTCAGAAATCCTGATCAACCAGAAAGACGGTGAGCCGGTTGAGAACGCGCGCGCCGGTGTGATGGAGATCGTCCGCGCCTCGTTCCGCCCTGAGTTCCTGAACCGGTTGGATGAGATTCTGCTCTTCCAGAGATTGCAGCCGGATCATCTGGGCGCCATTGTGGACATTCAGATCGCCCGCCTCCAGGGCCTCCTGAACGATCGCAAGATAACGCTCAATCTAGATGAGAGCGCTCGCGATTGGCTCGCCAAGAAAGGCTATGACCCTGCTTATGGAGCCCGGCCGCTGAAACGCGTGATCCAAAAAGCGTTGCAGGACCGCCTCGCGGAGCTTCTCCTGGGTGGCGAGATCATGGATGGAAGTGAAGTGGCGGTAAGCGAAAAGGACGGCCGCCTCACCATCAATGGTGACGAGGCCGACGACGTTGAAACCCTCTCAGCCCCGGTCAAACCGGAGAGCGGCGAGGGCGACCAACCAGCCACCCTGCACTAGTTCGCATCACACACACGGTGATTGGAAGCGAAGACTGAAAGCACATCGCGCCGCCAGTTTTTGCTTCCATTTTCGTCCATCCTTGCTATGGATCTGCCCATGCAAGCAGAGATGAACCAGATTTCGGCTCTCTTTCAACAAGGTGAGTTCGAAGCAGCGCGGAAGATGTGCAGGGCGCTCGTCCAGAAGCATCCAGCCAGTGACAAGGTGCGGTACGCGCACGCCATGATATGCCAGCAGGCCGGCGACGCGGATGCTGCGATCGCTGCTTATGAAATGACGGTTAAGATTTCCCCGTCCCATTTGCAAGCGTTGGCAAACCTAGGCGGTCTGCTTGTTTCTGCAGGGCGTTTTGATGAGGCGATTTCACCCCTCTTAAGGGCGTTGCAATTGGCACCAGACAGTGCGCCCGCGCGTTACAATCTGGCGCAAGCCTACCACGGTCAAGGCAACTTGACTGCTGCATTGAATGAGGCGCTCGCGGCACGAGCGTTAGATGACAATGTGGCCGATATTCATAACTTCATTGGACTTTTGTGCGATGAGTTGCAGAACTATGACGAGGCGACGGCAGCTTATCAGAGGATGAATGAGCTGATGCCCGAGAAGAAGGGGCCTTGGCTGCTGCGCGTGACCAATCTCCACTTCAACGGCGATTTTGAGCAGGCTGAAGAAGTGCTGCAACAAGCTTTAAAGCATCATCCGGATCTTCCCGAGTTCCACGCCATGCTGAGCGTGGCCAAGCGATCTCCTGAGGAAGAGGCAAAATCAATCTCGATTATCCAGTCGGCTCTGGACAACGGAAACTATGGAGATGCGGACCAGATCAGTTTCTTGTTCTCGCTGGGCCGTCTCCTGGACCGCGCGGGCGACTATAGTCAGGCGATCCAAGCTTACCATGAAGCTAATCGCCGAAAGAAGATCTTGGAGCCTTATAACTCAGAGCGCCATGAGAAACTAACAGACGATATCATCTCTTGTTTCACTCACAGCTTGATTTCACAGAAGTTGAGTTTTGGCGACCCCTCACTTCAGCCGGTCTTCGTGGTGGGGATGCCCCGCTCTGGCACAACCTTGCTGGAGCGCCTGCTTTCCAGCCATCCTGATGTGGCTGGTGTCGGTGAACTGGGTGATTTCTCGATTCAAAGCAGACGGCAAGGCCACGGGCCAGATCCTGAACCCGTGACGCCTGGCGAGGCTGTGGCCCTCGCGCGCGAGGACGTTTCTGGTTTAGCCTCAAACTTCCTTGAGCGACTGTTACCGCTCGCTAAAGGCGCTGCGCGCGCTGTGGATAGCACGCCGGGTAATCTCTTTTTGGTTGGCCTTATCAAGATGGTGTTTCCAAACGCTACCATCATTCATTCTCGACGCAATCCTATTGACACGGGGCTATCGATGTACTTCCAGAACTTCAAGGAAGGAAACATCCTGTTTGCGAACGATCTCTCCGATATCGTGTCGGCATTCAAATGCCACCGTCGACTTTTGAGGCATTACAGGGATGAGTTGGGACTGACAATTCCGACGGCCCAGTATGAAGAGGTGGTGAACGATGCGCCGAGCCAGATCTCGCCTTTGTTCCAGGCGATGGACGTAGATCCCAATCAAGCCACCTTCGACAACACGTCCTCAAGTGATCCCATCAGGTCAGCAAGTATTTGGCAAGCGCGCCAACCCGTATACAAGACATCGGTGGAGAAATGGCGCAACTATGAAAAGCACATCGGTCCACTGGTCGATGGGCTCACCGACTTTGAATACTAGTCTCTGCCCAACGTATGGCGAATCGTAGTTTTCGCCCACTCACTCGCGACCTTGATGCGTACCAAGTTTTTGTGGTCTGGGTGGTTGAGCAGCCAAATCTCACGAGAGGGTGGCGCGGGCGTCGGGGTCTCGTACCTTGCAAGACCTGGTGTGGTCTCAGCGATAGCGACAGGCAGCAGGGACTTTCCTATGCCGTTCTGGATGCAGGCCAGCGCAGTTTCCGCATCATTAACGGCGACTGGAGCAAGCTGGTCGGAGGACCGCGCGGCAAGCCATTTTGCATGTGGCAGGTGGGCCATGGTGTCGTCGTAAACAATCCATCGCGATGAACCGGCAGAGCCAGCCGGCGGGCCATAGATGCCGTAGCGCAACTCCCCAATCTTCTGTGCCAGCACAGGCGCTTCGCGGCTGGGGCGCGACAGGCGCACGGCGAGATCCGTTTCCCGTTTGGTTAAGCTCAGCTCTCGGGGTTCGGCAACCAACTCCAGCTGAAGTGCGGGATGAACCTCCAACAAGCGCGGCAGGGCAGGGACAAAGATCTGGTTGATCAGTATGGGAACCGACGTGAAGCGCACGGTGCCTTCGACTTTCTGATCCAGCCCTGCAAACTTGCTGCGAGCCGCCAGTACCTCACGTTCCACGCGCTCTGCGTAGGCCATCAGACTTGCGCCCGCATCGGTGAGCGTCACGGCGCCCCGGGTGCGTTGGAAGATGCGGGTGCCGAAGCGGTCCTCGCACTGAACCAAACGCCGGGTCACCGTGGTTTGGTTCACTCCAAGCTTGGCGGCGGCTTTCGCCACCGATCGGTTGCGACCGAGCGCTAGGACGTACCTCAAATCATCCCAATCATCTTGCTGCATTTTTGCAAATTAAATCTGCTCATTTGCCAAGTTATGTGGCGTTTATGCAGGGTATTGTGATGTCTGCCAACCCAATAGAGGACGCGAGACGATGATCTATGCCGTTTTGTTCGAAGACAATGAAGATGCCGCGCACATGCGATCTCAGCACATGGCGGAACACCTGGCCTTTCTTGAGCGCAATCAAGCTGCCATATCTGCCGCCGGTCCGATGCTGGATGCCGAGACCTCATCACCCGCCGGCGGGCTTTGGCTGGTCAATGCTGATACCGTTGACGACGCAAGGCGCCTTGTGGAGAACGATCCGTTCTGGCCCACAGGGTTGCGCAAAGCTGTGCGCATCTTGGAGTGGAAGCAGGTGTTTTCCGGTGGCCAGCGGCTCTAGCCATCACCCATCCATTTATAGCGGAAGTCACAGTGGCTGGCGCCTTGCATGATGGTATGCGTGCGCTCCAGTGTGATGCGTTCATCGTAGCCGGTACAGAAAGTGCCATCCCGTCCGCAGGACAAAAGGTGCCCGATCTCTGCGAGCCCCATCTCCTTGTACATCTCTGCATATCTACAGCGGGTCACGTTGTAGCTAACCGTGTCAGGGCTCTCTTCCAAGATGTCCGTCTCCAGGGCGCCGTCGGCTTTCCACTGGGGCAAGAGAGCATGGAAGGACAACAGATCGATCTCGTCTCTTGCGGCCTCAGCATAGGCTTTGCCTTGGGCAATAGCGTTTTTCTTGATCGCGGTGCCAAGAATGTCACTGGCCCGATCCGCGCCAAGTTGGGTCACCATCTCTTCGTAAATCGGTTTGATGATGTTCGCCTCAATGCGGCGCTGTTCTAAGATCGGCAGATCGGTTTTGCTCATGTGTCTTCTCCCAGAGACGCATTCACCAGCGCATCAATATGAATCTCGGCCCCATCCAGCACCGGAAATCCGCATTCATAGCCATCAAACGCGAGAAACAAGTCGGTCCCCGCCAGCAAGACGGCATCGGCTCCCTGGTCTTCACACATTGCTTTACCGGCTTCAAAAAAGAAGGCTCTTTGCGCGTCGGAGGCTTTGGCGGCGAAAGCCATTGCCACGTAGTTGTCGTGCGTGGCCTGGAGCTGATCGCCCGGAGGGGCAACGATTTCTACTGAGGTGACCGCACCATAAAGATTGGACCGCATGATTGCGCTGGTGCCCAGAAGGCCGATGCGGCCAATTTGGTGTTTGTGGAAATACGCTTCCAGCACCGGAAGTGCATTTAGTATCGGCAGGGGCGAGATCGCCTCCAGCTCTTTGATGCAGAAGTGCCCACCCAGTGACGTGACTGCGGCCGCTTCCGCACCAGCGTCTTTGAGGCGTTGAACATACCGGCAATAAACCTGCGCCTGCGCATCTCTCTCATCAGCAAGCACATTGCGTAAGAGTTCGCGCACGCTGGCGTGGACGATTGTCAGATCCATCTCCGCGCCAGCCTCATCATGGGCCTTTGCCATGCGGTTGTAATAGAACTCAGTTGCCGCGGGCCCGATCCCGCCAATCAATCCGATATGCATATGCGGCTCTTCACTGATTTATCGATGCGGGACATGATATCGGTGGGTGCATGAGATTGCACGTTGAACCACGCCATGAGGGACGCGATCATGACACTTTCTGACCAGCAGGTTGCTTAGCGAACGGAGCGGTCTTGTGACGGCGCGCATCCAAAATGCCTGCCATAGGCGCGCGTGAATGTTTCGTGATTATCAAAGCCGCACAATGATCCAATCTCACCCACTTGATGATGAGAATTTTGGAGGAGGCTGCGCGCCCGCTCCAATCTGAGCTGACGGTAGTATGCTGAAGGGCTGGTCCGCAAAAATCGCTTGAACAGCTGGGCCAGCTTCCAATCGGCAAGATTAAGCCGGGCCGCAATCTCAGACACCGGGAGCGGCTCTGAGATCGTGGCCATCATGATGCCCACCGCATGGGCGAGATCTCTGTTCACATAAGCTAAAGAGCGATCGGGCAGCAAACGCTCTTGGGCTCCAGGATGGTTTGAGGGGATGTAGGTGAGGATTTCAGCAACCCGTCGCGAGAGGCGTTCTCCGGAAAAGTGAGCGATCACGGCCAAGGTCATGTCGATTGTCGCCACGCCGCCTGCGCTGGAACATCTGGGCGGGGAGAAGTCGAAAAGTCGGTCAACGAACATGTGCTCTGCATACTGTGCCACATAGCCCGGCATGGCCTCAAAGTGCACGGCGGCAGGGCGGGTGGTTAGCAAACCGGCCTCGGCGAAGATCAGCGCAGCGGTGTCCACGCATCCCAGTAATGTGCCCTCGCGGTCCTTTGTGCGGAGCCAATTTTTCAGCTGCGGCGTCACCGCGGTTTCCGGATGATAGGAAGAGAGCACGAGCACTGCATGTGCGCGGCGATCATCCAGCGCTGCGGTTTTGACCTCAATACCGCTTGAAGAGACCATTGGCCCACCCCCCGAAGAGACGAAGCGCCAGGAATAGGTCTCCTCAAGGCTCTCCCGGTTGGCGACGCGCAATGGTTCCGTCACCAGAGTCAGGGAAAGCATGGGAAAGCTGTCTGTCAGAACGATATCAATCTGAGTCATTGCATCAGCCAATTCTCTCAAATTTAGTCAAGAAATGACTGAGTGATGTCAAGTGAGATTCTGTTTGATCGGCTAACCTGCAGCAGATGAACGCATCACAGCTGGCGAGCCGGAATGACAGCAGATCTTAGAACACCCGACTTCGACGTCTGGCCGATCACCCACAAGATCGCCGATGCCGAGGCAAACGGTGCTTCGGTCAGGGTTACTTGGGATGATGGTAAGTCCTGCGATTACCATGCGTTCTTTCTGCGAGAGAACAGCCCTGATGAGGCCACCATCCACCCTCTTTCCCGGGAGAGTGTTATCTCGCCACTGGATCTGCCGGAAGACCTGGCATGCCAGAAGGTCGCCGTAGATGCCCAGGGCGCCTTAGTGGTGACCTGGTCACATGGTGGCCATGTGAGCCGTTACAACCCAGGTTGGCTGCGTGCCCACGGTTGGTTCGACGTTGAGGATCAAAGCAGTCCCCAAATTCTTTGGGCGGCCGAAGATCTTTCAGAGCCCCCGACCTTTGATGGTCCTTCAGCCTTGGGGGACGACAGCATGTTTCTTTCCTGGCTTGAGGCGCTGCAGACCTACGGCGTTGCCCGGCTGAAGGGTTTGCCGCAAGAAGATGGTCTGCTGGAGCGAGTGGTAGAGCGCATAGGTCCGGTGCGGGAGTCCAATTTCGGGCGCAGCTACACACTGGAGATCAAAGACGAGCCGGATTCTAACGCTTTTACGTCCGCCCCGCTGCTGCAGCACATGGACATGCCAACTCGGGAATGCCCGCACGGTCTCCAATTTCTCTATTGCCGAAAGAACACGGCCAAGGGCGGCGAAGGGCTCTACTGCGATGGATATCGCATTGCCGAGGAGATGCGCCGCGAAGAACCAGAACACTTCCACTCGCTCACCACGGACATCTGGGAGCATAACAACCGCGCTAGGACATCGAGCTATCGCGCTTCAGGGCCGATCATCGAAACTGGCCCGGGCGGCGCCATAACGGGTCTGCGCATCACGTCCTGGCTGCGCGCGCCCTTAAAAGCGCCGCTTAATATTCAAGACCGGGCCTACCGCGCCGTCAGGGCGTTTACAGCGCGTGCTCAGGATGAGCGCTATTTGATGCGCATCACCTACAGACCCGGAGATTTGTTGGCCTTCGACAATCGGCGGGCATTGCATGGCCGTGCTGGCTATGACGCGCAAGGGGGAGAGCGCTTTATTGAGGGCATCTACGCAGACCGTGATGATCTCTACTCGAAGATCAGAGTTTTGAAGCGGGCACAGACAGAGACAACCCCACCACTGGAGACACAAACATGAGCGTGACCCATCTTTCCTCTGGCGCTACGGACAAGAGCGGCAAGTTTGGCGAGCAGGAGTGGCAAACGAGAGTGGACCTGGCCGCACTGTTCCGCATCGTTGCCCATTACGGCATGTCCGATCTCGCCAATGGGGCAATTGCCGCGCGGGTGCCGGAGCGGCCAGACCATTACTTGGTCCACCCTTATGGTATGTTCTGGGAGGAGGCGTCGGCCTCCGCCATGGTAGAGATCGATGCCGCCGGCCGGCCGGTAGATGCAGATGCCCCTTGGTTGAACGATGGGGTTCAGAACCTCTGCCAATGGATTTTCGGCTCACGTCCAGAGGTCAACTTCTTCGTCCACGGCCATGAAGAAGAGGTGATGGCCGTAGGCTCTATCAAAGACGGAATCCTGCCGCTCAGCCAGCCGGCGGTCTATCTCGGCAACATCACTGGATACATTGAGTATGAGTTCGAAGAAGATGAGGCCTTTGGGGCGCACTTCGTTGAACAACTTGGGCAAAACCAAATTCTGATCAGCCGCAATCATGGCTACTATGCTCTTGGCGAGACAGCAGCCGCGGCGTTCTTTCGGGCATACTTCCTGCGCCAAACCTGCTCAACACAGATTAAGACGCTCTCCATGGGGCGCGAACTCCACTTCTTGGATCCGCAAAAGGTGGCTCGTTTTCAGGACCAAATGGCCTCGTCAGAGCACTACAACTACGATGGAAAAACCGAATGGGCCGGCCTCGTCCGCATGCTCAAAAAGCGTGATCCTGAGTACGCCACCTAGAACAAACCTGGCTGCAACGGGGTGGCAGCGGTGAGGCCGCCATCCACAACGAAGCATTGGCCTGTGACGAAGGCTGCGTCATCGCTGGCCAGCCAGTAGGCCGCATTTGCAATGTCAGACGGTGCTCCAAAACGACCGGCAGCATGGCGTGCCAAGGCGTCTTTTTTCGCGGCGGCAGGGTCATCAGCCAAATCGAAAGCCGCATCGGCCATGCCCGTCATGATCCAGCCTGGAGAAATCGCATTGCAGCGGATGCCATCCTTGCCGTGATCCACGGCGATGGAGCGGGTGAGGCCATGCACAAACGCCTTGGAGGCATTGTAAAGCGCCATGCCGGGATCGGCCTGATTGCCGCTGATGGAGCCGATATTGATGATCACACCGCCGCCCGCATCAGCCATGAGGGGGATAACGGCACGGCAGCATTCGAACAACCCACGGGCATTAACGCCCATCAGCTGATCCCAGTCCTCATCCGTGGTGTCGGGGACGGTTTTTTCGATCTGAACGCCTGAATTGTTCACCAGCACATCGATGGAGCCATGGGCATCAAGCGTGGCGGCGCAGAGCGCCTGCACATCTTCACTCTGTGATAAATCAGCTGCACTCCAGCCGGCTGCTTCGGCAAGATCACCCGGCCGCTCGCTCCGTCCGCAGGTGACCACATTGGCGCCCTCAGCCAGAAATCTGTCCACAATAGCGCGGCCGATGCCGCGGCTTCCGCCGGTGATTAATGCTGTTTTGCCATCCAGTGGGCGCTTGCTCATTCGTTTGCCTCGTTATTGGGAAAGGGGCCAGCTACACCGGCCTATTTGACCCCAACGGGCAATACTGGCAAGCGTTATCAGAAGGCTCGGGTATTGGAGGACAGAACAAGACCGCCCGCCACGATGATGCAAGATCCGATCATCACGCCGAGCGCAGGCACCTCACCAAAAAACACCAAACCTAAGAGAGCGGCAAAGATCAGCCAGGTGAAATCAATCGGCCCCACCACAGCGATATCGGCCATGCGATAGCCGCGAACCACAAAGTACTGCGCCGTGATCGCAAACGGCCCGAGGAGCACGAACGGCAGGTTCGCTTCCAGGCCGATGGGGCCCCAGCTCAAGTAAGCGGGCATTGCCAGCAACAGCAATCCGAAGAAGTTGACGTGAAGTAGAAGGCTCAACGGGTGTTCGGATTGGGACAGGGTGCGGATTAAAATG
>JBCDIP010000083.1:0-9216 GCA_038748855.1 Pseudomonadota bacterium | reverse complement strand
TGTCCGGCTTCAAGACCAGGTGGGATGTTGGAGCCTTCAGGCACGAGCAAAAGCACCGAGTGATCAGCAGCCTTCAACGCCTCTACCATGGCCGTAGCGTAGCGCGAAACGCCGCCTGTGACCCCATCACCAAATCGGCCAACGGCGGAGGCTAGAATGAGAATGCGCATCGCTTGCCCCCTTCATCCTCGTTAGCGGAAGCGCTCTATGGTGATTCCGACGCTCTTGGCAGCGGCGATAATCTCCGGCTTCTCGATGGTGACGATGACACGCGACACCCGATCGTGCTGGAGCGCCATCTCCGCCACGGTCTCCGCCAGATTTTCCACCAGCTCAATGTGACGTTCTTGGTGCTCAAGGCCCCTTAAGGCGTCAAACACGTCGGCGTAAGACACCGTATCGGCGATGTTCTCGCTGGTGAACGTGCCGGGATCCCTCACATACATTTCCACGTTCACGATCACTGGCTGTGTCTGCCCGCGTTCCTCATCCAGGATACCGATGGGAAGGTGCAGGGTCACATCGCGCAGGAAAACGCAATAGTCCCCCTCAAGAGATTTGGTGGAGGGCATAGGCTTACTCTGTTGGCAAATCGTCAAACGGGAACTTGGTCAGCATGTGACGGCCCCCGTCCAGAACGATAATCTGGTTGGTCATAGAATGGGTGTTCGCGACCAGCGACACGGTCTGGCAAATGTCCTCAACCGTTGGACCAACGCCAAGCGGCGTGCGCTGGTGGGCGCGTTCGAACTCTTCTTCCGTCTGGTCGCCGCTGCGCAGGGTGAGACCCGGTGCAATGCCGTTCACCCGGCAATGGGGCCATAACGCCATGGCAGTCATGCGTGTGATGTTATGAAGCGCGAGCTTGCTTACCGTGTAGGAGAAGTAATCGGGCGTTACGTTCTGCACCTTCTGGTCCAGCATGTTAATAACGCAGATATCGTTGGTCTGCTTTTCCGCAAAGCGCTGGATCAGCACCGTGGGCACCAGGGTGTTGATATGAATGTGGTCGTAAAACATCTCTTGAGAGAAGTCTTTAATGGTGTCCCGCTCAAAGATGGCGGCGCTGTTGATGAGCAGATAAGCCTCCGGGAAATCGGCCACAAAGGCATCGATCAGCGCTTCCGGCGCTCCCTTCTTGGACAGATCAAAACCGTAGATCTCAGCTTGAAGGCCCTTCTCGGCCGCTAAATCTGCGATCTGGCGGGCTTCGCCTTCAGATGTGTTGTAGTGGATCCCGACCGACCAACCCTCGCCTATGAGGTGTTTGGCCATCTCTGCGCCGATCCGTTTGCCGGCTCCTGTGATCAGCGCTGCGCGCATAAGCTCTCCCGATTTGCCGTGTGCTTGAGGGGCTAATCTCGGCCAATGCCTGGTGGATTTCAAGGCTTGGCCACCCTGTCGCGATGAACAGATGCTTCTTTTACGGCAAATGCCGCAGGCGGGTGCCTGCGGCATATCGGCTTGGGGCTAAGGCGTGCGTCAGGCAGCAGAACTCACAACCTCGCCGGCGGCCCGGCGCATGGTGTCGGACACCAGGCCATAGACGCCGGTCCAGGCGGTCCTGGCGTCCTCTGTGAAAGCCTCGCTAAGGCCCTGCTCCAGTGTCCAAATGAGGGCGGCACCGACGGCCTCGTAATGCTCGTCCTTTACGCCGTAGGCCACATGGCGGCGCCCCATATCCTCCAGAACCGGCACCAAGGCACCGGGGTTATCGGCATTTTGAACTGCTAGATTGAGAGCGGTCAGAAGCTTGCCCTTTTGAGCACTCATGTCAGTTCCGGCAAACAGGGGCTCAACGTCGGGCGCAATCTCAAAGAGGCGATTATAAAACAGATCGGCAGCCTGGTCGGCGATGGGAAGAACCTGGGCCCAGGTGGAGCGGATAATCTCTAGATTCAGGTCGGGCATTGTGGGGACCTTTCAGTTGGGTTCGAGTTTCGGCCGCTGGGTTTACGCCCACGCGTTCATCATGTAAAATGAGTAATAATGATCAAATCATTCTCTATGAGAGATGATGGAACTAAGCGATCTGAAAATCTTCAAAACCGTGGTGGAAGAAGGCGGCATCACCAAAGCAGCTGATAAGCTGTTGCGGGTGCAATCCAGCGTGACCACCCGAATTAAACAGCTGGAGCAGAACCTGGGCGTTGAGCTCTTTATTCGAGAAGGCAAGAAACTGCACGTGTCGCCAGCCGGGCGGGTTTTGCTGGACTATGCCCGGCGCCTGGAGAGCCTGGCTGAAGAGGCGAAGAGCGCAGTTCACGAGCAGAGCCCACGTGGGACGTTTCGTTTGGGCTCCATGGAAAGCACGGCGGCGGTGCGGTTGCCCGCCCCGCTGACGGAGTATCATCGGCGCTATCCGGATGTGGATTTGCAGCTGACCACCGGCAAGTCCTCCCCCCTCGCCCGCCAGGTGCTGAGCGGCGAGCTGGATGCTGCATTGGTGGCCGAGCCCATTGCTACGGAGCCGTTCGACTATGAACCTGTCTTTGTAGAAGAGATGGTTCTGGTCACGGCCATCGACCATGCGCCCGTTGACGCCGACAGTCCTGTGCCCTCCACGCTCATTGCTTTTGGTCACGGCTGCTCCTACCACCGGCGGCTGGAGATGTGGTGGGAATCGCGCGGCTCCATGCCCTTGCGCACCATGGATCTGGCCTCCTATCACGCCATTTTGGGGTGCGTGGCTGCCGGCATGGGCATGGCTTTGGTACCTAAACTGGTGCTCGATGCTTTCCCGGGCCGCGAGCAAATCAGAGCGCACAAGATGCCTGTGGGCCAGGACAAGGCCGAAACGCTTCTGATCTGGCGCAAAGGAGCCGGCTCCTTGAAGATAGACGCACTGCTGGCTGTGCTGAAGGGCACTGGCGGCTCTAAAGCCGCTCCAAAACGGTTGGTGGTCGGGGCCTGATCGGCCCGCTCTCCCTCACCTCCCCCCGCAAGCTTTACACAATGCTCACATGGTTGGTTCGGCCAAGCATGCAAGGGATTCGAACACCAGGGGGGACGAGCACATGACCGCTCAATTCGCGTACAATCAGCCGTCTCAAGTGCCGACCAACCGAGCCGAGCGGCGCAAGGCGCAAGCGCAACGCGACGTGCCCGCCCCCAAAGACATTGCGCAATTGACCGAGCTTTTGCGCCAGCAACAGTTTGCCGAGGGCGGCGCTGCCGCAGAACGCTTTGCCAAGCGTTGGCCGGGCCACCCGTTAGGTTGGACGGTTTTGGGCATGTGCCTGACCGCCCTTGGCGCGTTCCGGGAGGCTGAACCTGCGCTGCGCAAGGCGCTGCCGCTCGCCCCCAACAATGCGGCCGTGGCCAACTGCCTGGGCGTGGTGCTGAAGGCTGTGGGCAAACCGAGCGAAGCGCGAGCCGTGCTGTCCCAGGCGGTTGCAAGCGACCCTGGTCTGGTGGATGCCCGTTTTAATCTGGCGCAGACCTTGCGCGATCTGGATCGCCATGATGAGGCCTTAAGCTCTTTGCGGATCGTGTTGGAACAGACACCTCAAAACGATGCGGCCCGCATGGCCTATGCCCACGGTTTGAAGGAAAGCGGCGATCTTGCCGGCGCGGAAGCCGAATACCGCACCTTGTTGAGCCGCGAGAGCCATCGGTCAGAGGCTTACTTCCAGCTGAGCGGGGTCAAAACCTTCACCCGCGGCGATGTTGATCTGAAAAACATTCTGGCCCTGTTGAGCCGCAAACCGGAGAAGCCGAACGACCGGATCCATCTGAATTTTGCCGCCGGAAAGGCGTTTCAGGATTTAAACGATGATCCTGACACCGCTTTTGCTCATTACCAAACCGGCAACAGCTTGAAGCGCGCCACGATGCGCTATGATGTGAGCCAGGATGTGGGCCACATGACCAAGATTGCGGAGCATTGCACGGATGTGGAGTGCTTGCTGCCGGCGCCCGGCCCAGACGATACCAGCCCAACGCCGATCTTCATTGTGGGTATGCCACGCTCCGGCACCACGTTGATTGAACAGATTCTCGCCAGCCACCCGGAAGTAAGCCCGGGCGGAGAGCGCAAGGATCTGGAACGCAGCGCAAAGGCCTTTGAGGAGAGAACAGGCGCCCGGTTTCCCCACTGGAGCGGCTTCCTGACCACGGATGAGGCCCATGAGGTGCGCCGCCAATACCTGGACGGCTTGCGCGAAGCCGACGACCGGGCCCGCTGGATCACCGACAAGATGCCCTCCAACATCAAGCTGGTCTCGATTGTGGCCCAGACCTTGCCCGGCGCGAAGATCATTCACATGCGGCGCGATGCGCTGGACACCTGCTTTTCCTGCTACACACAGCTCTTCACCGAGGGCAATGCGTTCTCCTACGATCTCATGGATCTCGCGGCCTACTACAATGCCTATCAGAAACTGGCCGACCATTGGCAAGGCGTCCTGTCATCAGATCTCATGCTCAGCGTTGACTATGAGCGACTGACCGCCGAGCCGGAGGAGACCATCCGGGGCGTTCTCGCCTTTTGCGGTCTGGAGTGGGACCCGGCCTGCCTTGATTTCCACACTGCCGCCCGGCCCGTTAAGACCGCCAGCGCGGCCCAAGTGCGCCGGCCGCTTTACCGCTCGTCGGTGGGCCGCTGGCAGCCTTATCGCACACATCTCACCCCTCTGATCGACGGACTTACCAAGGGCACACACCCAGCATTGGGACACAGCTGATGTTAAAAGTTGTTACAGAAAATCAAGCAGAGATCCACAGCCGCATCGGTCTGGCACCACTCACCAAGCTTGCCTTTGATGGCGAAGATCTCGCGCCCCGGTCCACGGAGCTCCTGCTGAAGCTCGCCAAAGATCCTCAGGATGCCGGCGCGTTGATGGATCTTGCGGTGATTGAACAATTGCGCGGCAATCTGGAAGCCGGACTGGACTATCAAAACGTGGCCCTGGCTCAGCAGCAACTCTATCGCATTGAATCAGACATCAATCCGAAGCTGGAAGTGCTGGTGCTGGCCGCCCCCATCCGCATGGGCGGCAACACGCCGGTGGAATTCCTCTTGGCCGGCCAAGCGGTGGGTTTGACGACGCTTTACGTCATCCCCGGCATTCCTCTGCCCGACCCGTTGCCGCCCCATGATGTGGCCTTTGTGGCCGCGCCGGGAGACACAGACGGGGCGCAGGTGTTCCTCAGCGAGATCGCTAAGCACGTAGAAGGCTGGGCGCAGCCGGTGCTCAATCTGCCGGAGCATGTTAAAGGGCTCGAACGCGATATTCTGTGGCGCACCTTAAAGGAGGTGCCTGGCGTTGTGTGCCCGGCCACCTTGCGCTGCACACGGGATGAGCTGACGGTACTCACCGAAGTGAACAAGAGACCGTCTGACGATTTTGCAATGCTGAGTTTTCCGCTGCTGGCGCGCCCCGTAGGCTCACATGCGGGCCAGGGGCTGGTGAAGCTTGACGGCCCACAGGACGTTGAGGCCTACCTTGGATTGGGAGAGGTTGAAGAATACTTCGTCAGCCAGTTTATTGACTACAAAAGCGCCGACGGCCTTTATCGCAAATACCGCGTAGTGCTGATCGGCGGGGTGCCCTACCCGGTGCACATGGCCATCGCTGATCAATGGGCGATCTGGTACTTGAACGCCGATATGGCCGACAGCGTGGACAAGCGCAGCGAGGAGGCTCAGTTTTTCACCGGTTTTGAAAACGAGTTTGCCAGACGCCACGAAACGGCTCTGGCCGCCCTCTCTGATGCGGTGAAGCTGGACTATTTCGGCATTGATTGCGCGGAGACCGAAGACGGGCGGCTGGTGGTGTTCGAGGCCGATAATGCCCTAATCGTGCACGACATGGACCCGCCGGATGTGTTTCCCTACAAGGGCGCGCCCATGGGCCGGGCGTTCCGGGCTTTCGGCAATCTGCTGCACACGAAGGCGGATCAGGCGAAGGCCGGCTAGCGCGTCACGGGGCTCTATCCCAAGCGCCTCTTTTCAATCACATATTGTCCTTGCTCGTAATTCATGATTGCGTAGCCGCACGTTGAGTTCGTCGGCAAACGACATCACACAAGCGAAAAGGGGTCATCCATGTATGAAGAGGCGGTCAAAGCGGGCGGTTATGCGGTTGTCACTGGCGCGGCCAGCGGTGTTGGCCGGGTGGCGGCGTTGCGGTTTGCCCAGGCTGGTTTGGGCGTAATTTTGGCAGATTTGCCCGGATCCGCGCTCGATGAGGCCGTTGCGGAGGTGCGGGCCGCAGCTTCTGATAAGGTGGAGGTGGTGGGAAAGCCCACCGATGTTACGCAAGAAGCTGATCTGAACGCCCTGGCAGAGACCGCATTTGCGACCGGCGAGGTGGCCGTCTTGATGAACAATGCCGGCATTGGCGGTGTACCCACCACGCCCTGGTCGGAGATGGACAACTGGCTGCGCCTGCTCGAGGTAAACTTTATGGGCGTTCTGCGCGGCGTTCATGCCTTCGTGCCCAGAATGCTGGACGCAAAGCGCCCGGCGGTGGTCATCAACACAGGCTCCAAACAGGGGATCACCACGCCGCCCGGTAATCCCGCCTACAATATTTCAAAGGCCGCCGTACGCGTGCTCACCGAACAATTGGCTCATGAGATGCGCAAGGCTGAAGCCCCGATCTCTGCGCATCTCTTCGTTCCCGGGTTCACCTACACCGGGATGATCGCGGCCCGTATTCCTGAAAAGCCAGCCTCGGCCTGGACGAGCGAGCAAACCGTTGATTACTTCATCGACCGGATGAGCAAGGGCGATTTCTATATCCTGTGCCCAGACAATGACGTAGACGAAACGCGAGATCGTCGGCGCGTGGCATGGGCAGCGGGGGATGTGCTGGAAAACCGCCCGGCCCTCTCACGCTGGCATCCGGACTATGCGGACGCCTTTTCCGCTTTTGAAAGCTCAGGCCGCGACTGAATAAAGGAAAACACGATGGCTGACCGTTACGCCAAATACACCGCCTTCGACATCGACTACCCCGCCGAGCGGATCCTCAGGATCACGTTCAACCGGCCGGAAACCTACAATTCGGTGAACGCGGAAGGCCACACCCAGCTCACCAACATCTGGCGCGATATTGACGCTGATCCGGACATCTCCTGCGTTTTGGTGACGGGCGCGGGCAAAGCCTTCTCGTCTGGCGGCGATTTCGACATGATCGAAAAGATGATGGCTGACGACACAGTGCGCCTGCACACCTGGAAGGAAGCCAAAGACCTCGTCTACAACGTGATCAATTGCAACAAGCCCATCATTTCGGCCATTAACGGTGTGGCCGTGGGGGCGGGCCTGGTGGTGGGCATTCTGGCGGATGTGTCCATTGCGGGCAGATCTGCCAAGATCGTGGACGGGCACACGCGTCTGGGCGTCGCCGCAGGCGATGTGGCCTGCATCATCTGGCCGCTTCTGTGCGGCATGGCCAAGGCTAAATACTACTTGATGACCTGCAAGCCGGTGCCTGCTGAAGAGGCTGAACGCATTGGGCTGGTGACCATGTGTGTGGAAGATGACGAACTGCAGGACAAAGCGCTTGAAGTGGCGGTTGAGCTCTCCAACGGCGCTCAAAGCGCGATCCGTCACACCAAGTACGCGCTTAATAACTGGCTGCGCATGGCCGGCCCCTCATTCGATGCCTCAACGGCGCTGGAGATGCTGGGTTTTGCCGGTGAAGAAGTGAAAGAGGGGTTGGCCTCGCTTAAGGAAAAGCGCCCGCCAAACTTCCCCAAAAGCTCGCCGGTCTAAACAAAAAAGCCCGCCCAGCCTGGAGAGGCTGGACGGGGCCTTCGTTAGTCGGTCTTTCAGCTGAGGGCGCCTAGGCGCCGTTCATCAGCCCTTTGGCTTGCGACACCCACTTGTCGCGCTGAATGCGGCCTTTGATACCGCCCAGGTTCTCGTCAACCCAAGCTGCCTCTTTGGCCGACCATTTGGCCACCTGGTCATAGTGATAGATGCCCAGATCGTTGATCGCAGCTTCCAGCTTCGGGCCGACCCCCTTGATCTTGGTCAGGTCGTCCGCCTTGCCACGGCGCGCCTTCTTCAGAACGATCGGCTTGGCAGGACCGCTCGGCTTTTTGGCTGCGCGTTTGGGCGCTGCCTTCGCTTTGGGTGCCGCCTTCGCTCTTGCTGCCGGCTTGGCTTTTGGAGCTGCCTTCTTACGCGGCGCCGGTTTGGCCTGTTCGGCCTCCGCGGCTTCCGTCAGCTCCTTGATTTCAAGCTGCTTGGTCGCAACTTGCATGCTGAGACGTTCAACCTCATTGCGGCTGGCCTCGAGGGCTGCGCTGGCAACGGCCTTTTGGCGACCGCCCCAAATAATCCAGCCTGCGAACAGTCCGATAAACCCTGCTGCAGCGAGCAACATCCACATTTCGCTGATCAGGAAGCCCAATTCTTTGCCCATTTCAATCTCCTTGCCTCAAAAGGCCAACTAACTTTTGATCCATGTGATGGTGGTGCGTTGCTTGGCGGCGCGGCCATCGAGGGTGCCCGCCATCGGCACAGGGCGGGTTGCCCCATAGCCACGCACAATGATTGCCTTGTCGGTCACGCCGCGGGCGGTCATAGCCGCTGCGACAGCGCCGGCACGGCGGATGCTGAGCGCCAGGTTTCCACGGTTCGGCCCATCGCTGTCGGTGTGTCCACCAATCTCAATCTGCAGGTTGTGATTGTTCAGACAATGGCGCAGCGTGGCGGCCAGACTGTTCAAAACACTCGCAGATTTGGGACCAAGCCGCTTGGAACCAGGCACAAAGTCAATCTCATGGCTCTCCAGGATGGCATTGGTGCCGGCCTCACAGGCCTCGCGGGACACCGAAAAGTTCACCACCGGAAGCCAGTAGCCGCCACGGAACACTTCGTGCTTGCCGGTGGCCACGTTGATTCGCTCAAGGCCGTCCTTATGCTTCGGCGGCGCAATGGACAGTGCGATCTTGGCCCGGTCGCCGAATGCGTCGGACAGAGCTTTGAGCACCAGCTCAAGATCAGCGCCGCGGATCAGCTCGCCATCAATGACGACATGCTCTTCGCTTGCCTTGACCGTAAGGCGCTCAAACGTGGAGAGCCAGGGGCCAATGGTTCTGAGCTTTTTTGCAATCGGCTCCTTGCCGCCGCGCGGGCTTGCGTCGATCTTACCGCCCAGCTTGGTCAAGCCCAGAGCGCCAGCCAAATGAATGGTGGCCAAACCGGACGGTGCCTTGCCGGAGACACGGGCGCCTTCTTCAGCATGGAAATCCAGC
>JBCDIP010000082.1:0-9272 GCA_038748855.1 Pseudomonadota bacterium | reverse complement strand
CCAGAACAGGTCATAAACTGAACGACTCGCCCCTGCCATCAGGGGTTGATAATTTCGACGTTTGTGCGAGTGCGGGCATATCTTAAGGGGACGGTTGGCTTCTAAGGTGAGGGGGAGCCGTTGAGCAGCAAAACAGACGGTTCGATGAAGATACGGCGGGGCAGCGGCTGGGAGAAGAAGGCAGCTTATGTTTGTCTGATCGTCGCCATTGGCGGCGCCGCCTACGCGCTCTACGCATTCTCGGTGTTCAAGGCGACGGAAGCCATGCTGGCCGCCGCGATCTTGTTCGTGGCCGCATCGCAGATTCCAGGTTGGATCAATTCCACCGAGCGCAAGGTGCGCAACCCCGGCGAACTGGCTGACCTGATCAAAGCCAACGCCGCGCTCAGCAAGAAAATCCAGCAGCTGCATCGCCGGCTTGATGAACTGTCCGACGGCACGGACCCTGAAACCGCCGAGGAGTACGAGCATGTGCTCCAAAAGGTCGGCGCCATGGAAGAGAAGTTCCAGCAGATCGAAGAGCGCATGGCCGCCATGCCGCCCCGCAAGCCCGCCCTTTCCAACCTGATCGGAGCCCAGCGCCAGGTGTCGTCTGGCCCGCCCTCCAAGTTTCCCATGACCGCCACACCGGCCCTGGTGGATGACGCCTTGGGCTCCGGCTCTGAGGGGCTGTTCCTTCAGCCTGTGGTGACCGTCGCCTCGCGCCGCACCATGGCGTATGAGGCCACCCTGCAACTGATCGGGCCCAACGGCACACCGTTTGACGAGCGCTCCGTGAAAGAGGTGTTGCGCCGGGAGAACCTGGAAGTGCATCTGGACCGCATGCTGCTCGATAAAGCGGTGCGCGTGGCCACTCATTTCCGTAATCGTGGGCGCAATGCGGCGGTCATCTGCCGCTTTCATGAGCGCTCTTATTTTGACGAAGACTTCCTGATTTATCTCTCGGAGACCTTGTCCGTGCGCCGCGATCTGGCCGGCGCTCTGCACCCGGCCATTGCACAGAATGATCTGGCTGTGGTTTCTACCTCGGCTCTGGAAACGTTGGCCAACCTGAACGATCTGGGCTTCAGCTTCGTCATGGACCGCTTGCGCGATTTGGACGCCAAGCCGGAGATCCTGCGCCGGGCCGGGTTCACCATGATCCGCGCGCAAAGCTATTTCTTCAGCCGCACCGATCCCCAGCGTGACACGGAGTGCATGGCGCTGCTCGCCAGCTGCCGCCAAGCCGGGGTGCAGGCCATCGCCACTGACCTCAGCACGGAAGCTGAGGTGGCCAATCTGGTCACCGGTGTGGAGTTCGGCCAGGGCGAGCTGTTCTCAGGCCCACGCCGGGTGCGCGCAGAGCTGGCCGACAGCGGCACTGAGGGCATTACGGCAGAAGCGGTTTAGCCGCAGCGGATGATTGCTGCCGGGTGATCACCGAGGATGCGTGCGCGTTTCCGGGCTCTAACCATTGAAATCTAGTTACACGGCGGGCGGACCCCGTGGGCGTTACAGATTGGTCCCACGAGGCCAAGCGTTCCGGAAACCGTGTGTCTGATACCGGTTTCCTGCAGACAACGGATGGTTACTGTGGCGATCCACCCTCACCACCTCCGCCATTGCCTCCTCCGCCGTTGCCGCCTCCGTCGCCGCCATTGCCGCCATTACCGCCGTCGCCGCGGCCACCACCGATGGTATTACCTGGCAGGTCATCCTCTCTGGTGGTGAAGTTCATGACGCGATTTCCGACGCGATAGCGGAGGTCCGGGTCACTCGGAGTGAAGCCCTTGGTTTGGGTAACAGTCGTCCCAGTATCTGCGCTGCTGGGCACTGCGCCAGCGAAAAAGCCTGCTGAAGCGGCCATTGCTGCCAGCACAGCGACCTGAGTGATGCGTCTAGTCATGGGGTACTCCTTCGGTTTGTTTTGTTTTGAGTTCAGAAGTTGGCCCCGTATGACTCCGGTCCGCTGAACTGTTCACGAATGCGTTATTCATTTGTTATTCACGAACCCGTCAGCTCTTCGGAGCGGATTGAACTCCTCAATCCCGAACAAACGCGTGCATAGTCGTGCCCCCTTGACCTTAACGCCGCGCCCCGATAGGCACGGGGGCTCAGCGTTGCGAACAACCGTTAGCCTCGATTTTCCATGACCCTCTCCCGCCTCACACCGGCCGCCGAACTGGCCGATCTATACGCCGGTTGGCTTTGCGATGTGTGGGGCGTGCTGCACAATGGGGTGGCGGCGTTTCCGGCCGCCGTGGACGCGCTGTGCCGCTATCGGGCCGGTGGGGGACGGGTGATCTTGATCACCAATGCGCCGCGTCAATCCTCTGAAGTTTTGCCTCAGCTCGCACAGCTCGGCGTGCCGGACGAGGCCTTCGATATGACCGTCACCTCCGGAGACGTGACCCGCAAGCTGGTGGAAGCCCGGCCCGACGCACCGCTCTATCATTTGGGTCCGGCCCGCGACAACGCCATGCTGCGCGGCCTGAAGAACCCGATGGTGGGCCTGGAAGAGGCAGAGATCTGCCTGCTGACCGGGGCGGTCAACGACGAGACCGAAACCGCTGAAGATTATGACGGCCAGCTTTCCACCATGCTCGCCAACAAGGTGCCGATCATTTGCGCCAATCCGGATCTGGTGGTGCGCCGGGGTGACCGGCTGATCATCTGTGCCGGCGCCATTGCCCAGCGTTATGACGAGATGGGCGGTGAGGTGGTGATCGCCGGCAAGCCGCGGGCTCCCATTTATGAGGCGGCCATGGCAGAGATGAGCCGCCTCCTGGGCCGCCCGGTGGAAAAGAACGAGCTCCTGGCCGTGGGCGATGGCCTGCCCACAGACGTGCGCGGCGGGGCCGACAACGGCTTTGATGTTTACTTTCTCACCGCCGGCATTCATGAAAAAGAGCTTGGCCCCATGAGCGGGCCTGATGGGCCGGCCAAGGTCGCCCGCAAAGTGGAAGAACAGTTTCCCGGCATCTCACTGGCGGGTATATGTGACGAGCTCAGGTGGACCTGAGGGGACGAATAAGAGGGCGACGACGGGCATGACCACGCAGACCTATTTTATTGAAGATCTCTCAACCGGCATGCAGGCCAACTCGTCACGGGTGACCAGCCGGGAAGACATCGACCTGTTTGCCAACGTGAGCGGCGACACCAATCCGCTGCACCTGGATGAAACCTATGCGGCCACCACCATGTTCAACGGCTGCATCGCCCACGGCATGCTCTCGGCCAGCTACATCTCCAAGGTTCTTGGCACCCAGCTGCCGGGCCCCGGCGCGGTTTATCTGTCTCAGAGCCTGAAGTTCAAAGCACCCGTGCGCCCGGGCGATCAGGTGGACACGCAAGTGGAGATCACCGGGCTGGACGAGACCCGCCGCCGGGTTACTCTCCAGTGCGAGTGCCGGGTCGGTGAAACCGTTGTATTGTCCGGCGAAGCTCAGCTTCTGGTGCCGGCCCGTCCGGCAGGAGGCTAAACGGCGCCCATGCCCCTGATCGTCGGCAATGGCCCTGTGGCCGATGAGTTCCGCGGCGGCGTCATTGCCGTGGGCAATTTCGACGGCATGCACAGGGGCCATCAGACGGTGTTGGGGCTGGCAGGCGCTGAGGCCAAGGCGCTTGGGGCTCCTTTAGGCGTGATGACCTTTGAGCCTCATCCGCGCACATTCTTCCGGCCGGACCAGCCGCTCTTCCGCCTCACGCCGTTGGAGCTGAAGGCCGACCTGATGCATGCGGCGGGCGCAGACTATGTCTTCGCGCTCGACTTCGACGCAGATCTCGCCGGGCTGCCGGCAGAAGACTTCATCAGCCGCGAACTGCACGAGCGCCTGGGCGCCCGTCATGTGGTGACGGGGTATGATTTTCATTTCGGCAAAGGGCGCAAAGGCTCCCCCGACCTGATTGCCGCCATGGGCGCCGAGCTCGGTTTTGGCTCCACCGTGGTGGAGCAGGTGACCGATGATGACGGCCTGGCGCCGTTTTCCTCCTCCTCCATCCGCGAGGCCCTGCGCCGGGGTGAAGTGAGGGGGGCAGCCGAGCAGCTTGGCTATTGGTGGACCGTGCGCGGCAAGGTGGTGAAAGGCGACCAACGCGGCCGCACCATCGGCTTTCCAACGGTCAACATCGAGATGGTCAATGACGGTCATCCCGCCCGGGGCATCTATGCCTGCCGGGTGCGCTGCATGGATACCGGCGAGACCTGGCGCGGGGCAGGCTATGTGGGTGAGCGGCCCACCTTCGACCGCAAGGGCGTGGTGCTGGAGGTCTATCTGCTGGACTTCACGGGCGACCTTTACGGCCGCGCGTTAAGTGTCCAGTTCAACAGCTTCATCCGGCCCGATCACCGCTATGACGGGGTGGACGCGCTTGTGGCGCAAATGACGGCTGATTGTGAGGAAATTGCGCGCCAACTGGAGGCGCTGGATGGAGATGATCCCATCGCCGCCCACCCGCTGGGTCAGGCCCAGCAGGCGGGGGCTGTTTGAGGTCTTCTCCGCGTTTTCACCCATCGCCGCGCCCCCACGAAAGAGAGGGCCTTCTGAGCCAAAGGATCAGTGCGAGCTATGGAGCCCCGCTTTCGCGGGGATGACGGAGAGAGTGTGTGGCTACTCCACAACCGAGATCTGTTCAGCGGCCATCTTGCCGCCGCGGCCTTCTTCCAGCTCGTAAGAGACCTTCTGGCCTTCATTCAGAGTGGTGAGGCCGGCGCGCTCGACGGCAGAGATATGCACGAAGGCATCCTTGCCGCCGCCTTCCGGCTCGATAAAGCCGTAGCCTTTGACGGTGTTAAAGAATTTTACTGTTCCGGTGGGCATTGTATTGGGTCTCCAACAATGGGGCTATGTTCGCCGCCGTTTGCCTCATGCAAGGGCGGCATGCGTGTCTTCGGGGTACATTGTTGGCAAGAGGTTCGTCGGTTCACTCAAGGGAGTGGCGTCTTCGGTCTTTTAGAACAAATGCAGCTCGAGATGGGGCGTTGTAACGCAAAACGGGCGGAAAATCCAGCTGCAACACGGGATCTTGATTTCTAGATTAACCCCTCCGCATCCGCGTGCATCAAGGAGATGCGGAGGGGTAGGCCGGATCATCAAAAGATGAAGTCGTCCGGGCTTAGATCATCCATATTGACGCCTTGCAGCGTCAGCGTGTGGTCATAATAGACGATCACTGTGTCGTTGCCGACCTGCTCCATGTAACGGTCGCCACCGTTGGTGAGGTCATCGAAGCCGAAGAATTCATCAGCTTGGCTGAAGTCGATCGTGTCCACACCCGGGGCGAAATCCCGGATGATGTCGTGTTCTTCGTCTTCGCCGCCGCTGAACACGAACGTGTCCGCATAAGCGTCGCCGAAAAGCGGACCGCAGACATCGAAGTCGCCGACCAGAATGTCGTCTCCGGCCCCGTCGTGGATCACGTCTGAACCGTGCCCCCCGGAGAGCCTGTTGTCGGCATCATTGCCGATCAAGGTGTCGTCGCCTTGACCGCCGGCCACATTCTCGATGCTGTCATACACATCGCCTTCAGCATAGCCGCCCGATCCGGTTCCGTTCACGAGATCCACCGTGACCCCTTCTTCGCTGTCGTAAAAGCGGAGGGAATCCGAGCCTGATCCGCCGTAATATTTATCGGCGCCTTCTCCGGCATGCATGATGTCATCGCCGGCGCCGGCATAGACGGTGTCGTTGCCGCCGCCGTCTCTGATGGTGTCCCGGCCACCGCCGGCGTTGATGACATTGGCAACATCGTTGCCTTTGATTTCGTCTCTGAAGTCTGTGCCGACAACGTTCTCGATGCTGATGTAGCTGTCGCCGGACGCTTGCCACGAGCCTTCGCCTTGCACCAAATCCACATGAACCCCTGCGTCCCTGTCCGCGTAGGAAACGGTATCTGAACCGGTTCCGCCGTTAAGGATGTCGGTGCCCTTGCCGCTGATCAGGGTGTCATTGCCGGAACCGCCGATCAGCTCGTCATCACCGTCGCCGCCGTTGAGAATGTCGTTGCCATTGCCGCCGTTCAGGTAATCGTTGCCATCTTGGCCGAACAAAACATCATTGCCGTTGTAGCCGAACACGATGTCGTTGCCGCCTGCGGCATAAATCGTGTCGTGGTGAAGATAGGAGCCTGTGAGCCAATCGACTTTGGAGCTGCCTTTGATGGTTTTGCTGCCTTTGCTGCTGGTGATAATCGTCTTGGTGGGGCTGTATTTCGCCATTGTCCCTATCCCTCTCGCTAAATGTCCCCGGAGGACCGCCCTCCGTTTTGCTGAGAACAAATTAGGCGAGGGGGCGGGGCGGCGATGTGCAATCCGTCACACCACGAACGAAGGACAGAAAATTAAATTAAAACAATATCTTAAACGAATTTTCCTGAAACGCGTTCGGCCAGCACTAGGCTGGCCGGGTTCCGCTCCCGCAAAGGGGTAGTGGGGCGGCGCGTGATCAAAAGATGAAGTCGTCTGAGCTCAGATCGTTCATGTTGACGTTCAAGAGCGTGAGTGTGTGATCGTAGTAGTGGATCACCGTGTCCGCCCCCACCTGTTCCATGTAGCGGTCGCCGCCATTGAACAGGTCGTCAAACCCGAAGAACTCATCGGCATTGCTGAAATCGATTGTGTCGATGCCGGCGGCAAAGTCCGTGATCACATCGGCTTCCAGATCTTGGCCATCGCTGAACACGAACGTGTCCGCATGGTTGAAGGGGGTGCCTTCGCCCTGATCGCCCGACATCACGTCGTTGCCGGCGCCATCATAGATCACATCCGAGCCGGCATCGCCGAGCAGCACATTGTCTCCGTCATCGCCAATCAGCGTGTCGTCGTTGAGGCTGCCATGGACCCGTTCCACGCTGTTATAGGTGTCGCCCTCTGCGTCACCGCCTGAACCGGTGCCGTTTTCCAGATCGACCGTGACCCCATCGAGGCTCGCGCCGAAAAAGATGCTATCGATGCCGGACCCGCCATGATAGGCATCCGCGCCGGAGCCGGCCCAAAAGGTGTCATTGCCGGCGCCGCCGATCACCGTGTCGTCGCCGGCGCTGTCGAAGAAGCTGTCGTTGCCCGCCCCGCCGTCCAGCACATTCGCACCGCTGTCGCCGTAGAGGACGTCGGTGTGGTCGGTGCCCGTCGCGTTCTCAATGTTGACATAGGTGTCGCCAATGGCCCCCGCTAATCCTTCCCCGACCTCCAGATTGACGACAACCCCGGTGTGCCAACCTGCATATGTGATGGTGTCGATGCCGCTGCCGCCATCATTGTGGTCATAGCCCCAGCCGCCGATATGAGTATCGTTTCCGCGGCCGCCCAATAGGGTGTCGGCGCCATCGCCCCCGTCGAGCACGTCGTTGCCGGCGCCGCCGTTGAGCACATCGTTGCCCTCGTCACCGAACAGATAGTCGTTGCCGTTATACCCGAACACGTGGTCATCGCCGTAGCCGGCGTAGATGTAATCGTCGTGAAAATGAGAGCCTGTGAGCCAATCAGACTTGTGGGTGCCTTTGATGCCTTTAACGCCTTTGGTGAAGCTCAGTGCGATGTTGTAACTGGATCTCGCCATTGTCCCAATCCCTCTTAGAAGTCCCCGGAGGACCGCCCTCCGCTGTTCGTGAGGACAAGCTAGGCGAGGGGGCCGGGCGGCGATGTGTAATCCGTCACAGAACGTATATTGTATAATAAAAACAGTATATTAGCGCGCAGGCTAGTCGAGGTTGACCGACAATCCCTTTTCGGCGATCAGCCGGTTGAGCGCGCCCGGATCAGGCAGCACCAGGGCGCCGCGGGTCTTTTCGATCAGCCCGTCTTTCTCAAGGGCCGCCATGGCGCGCGAGACCACTTCGCGGCGCGAGCCGATGCGTTCGGCCAGCTCCTGCTGGGTGGGCGGCGGCGAGATGGAGCGCTGGGTCTCCTGGCCCAGGCGCGGGCGCGAGAGGCGCAGGAGCTCGCAATTGAGCCGCTCCACGGCGGTGAGGTAGGCGTGTTCGGAGAGCTTGCGCGTGAGCGAGCGCATGCCTCCCACCAGGCCGCGCAGCACGGTTTTGCACACATCTGGCTCATGGGTCAGCAGCTCCAGAAAGGGGCCGGCGGCCATGGTGGCGATTTGCGAGGTTTGCAGCGCGGTCACGTTGGCGGAGCGGGCGAGACCGTCTATGGCGGCCATCTCACCGAAATAGGTGCCGGGGCCCCGGTCGCCCAGGATCACCTCTTTACCGATCTCGGCCCTGTGGACGATGCGCACCTTGCCGGAGATGACGAAGAGCACATCGTCGGAGCGGTCGTCGATGTCCACCACCAGCTCGTTTTCAGAATAGGTCCGCCAGGAAAGGGCGGAGGCGTAGCGCTGCGCATTGTCGGCGCTGAGGGCGGCGAAGAGGGGGATGTCCGTAATGTTGCCCATTTGGGGGTAGTTTAGGCAAGGGGGCCGGCGGGTGCAATGTGCTGGCGGCGCTTCCTGCGTCCTTGCGAAAGCGAGGACCTTCTGAGCCAAGGGATCGGTCCCGGCCATGGGCCCTCGCGTGCGCAAGGGCGCGGAACGACCGCCCGTCATCCCCGCACCCCTCCGTCATCCCCGCGAAAGCGGGGATCTATTCCGCTGCCGCAATCTCTGCCACAGCATCATAAGCGGAGCGAGCCGCCACGTGCATGTAGCCCCATTCCCCATCTGAGCGCTGGTTATAGGCCTCTCCGGCAAAATGAACCTTGCCGCCAATGGCTTTGCCGAGCGTGGCCGGGCTTGCCCCCTCGAAATAAGAGTACGTGCCGCGGTGGAAGGGGCTCTTGCTCCAGTTTTGTAGGACATGGGCCTGGTAGGCTTTAGAGGCGGCCCCGCCATACATCCTGTCGAGCAGGGCTAGGGCCTTCTGCACCAACTCCTTCTCATCCAGGGTCACATAGGGCGTGGCCACGACCCCGTGGCCAAACAGGCCCAGGATGTTCTGGCGCGTGGGCTTGTTGAGCGCGCAATTGTAGAAGATGATTTCGGCCTTTTCGGTGTCATGCCCATGGTCGAACAGCACCAGGTCTGGATAGAACCGCTCAGAGAAGCGGAAGAAGAGTTTGAGCCCGTCCGGCATCACGGCGCCTTTGAAGGCGCGGCGCTTGGCGGCCGGCAGGCGCGGGGTGAACCGGATATCGCCGTCTTTCAGCACGTTCAGCGGCACGGTGACGATCACATGGCGGGCCTGGAGGACCTCTCCGCCACGCAGGGTCAGCCGCACGGGATCGCTCCCGTAATCGATCTCTGTTACTTGGGTGTTCAGATCGATCCGGTCTTTGATGGGCTCGGCCATGAAGT
>JBCDIP010000081.1:0-9331 GCA_038748855.1 Pseudomonadota bacterium | reverse complement strand
GCCGCCACCAGAGACCTGGTCCAGGACCGGGCGAGCCGGGCCGCACAAGACAAAATCGCCTGCCCGGTCCTGATCTTGTGGGGCACCAAAGGCAAGATCGAGCAATGGTACAAACCCCTGGAGGTTTGGGCACCCTATTGCGCCCAACCGCCCCGATGCATGCCCCTACAAACCGGTCATTACCTCGCCGAGGAAGACCCCGGCAGTGTCTTGGAACAGCTTATTGCTGCATGGCCAGCTTAAGCGCGCTGACCGCAACGGGGGGCACATTGAGCATCACGGTTTCAGGCAAGAGGCAGATCTCGTCGTTACAGGCTTGCGCCTCCAAGGAAATGATCGGCGACGCCTTAGCGCCTGCCTTTAGGTCCACCTCGATCTCCACATCGCCTTCATAAAGGGCAAGCTCTTCTTCGGCGATGCCCAGTTTCACCAGCTTGTACTCTGGGTAGCTGATCTTTGCGGGAAGCGAGCTGGTCCGCGTGCCCACCGTGATTTGTGTAGGAATGAACGCATCATTCTTCACCTCATGGCCATTCACGTGCCAGCCCTTGGCGATCTGCAGACGAACACGCACCTTGCCCGGCTCTGAACGCACCACCGAAGCCTTCACCTGACCCTTGCCTAGATACTGAAGCGGCCCGCCTGTCCCGTTGCGCATGAGATCGGCGGCATAGAGCGAATAGGGCACCGAGGCTGGCATCTGCACGGTGAGCCCGGAAATACTGGCGCTGAGCAGGTCGGCCCGCTGGCCATATTCCGGCTTGAGCGAACGTCGCGCAAGACGGGCAAACAGCTCCAAGGCCGCCGCATTGCCAGACGGCAAGGTGACGTCGGTCTTCAGCTTCGGCCGGGAAAACTCCACCTCGTCTGTGGTGAAGTAATAGTCGCCGGACGGCCCATCGAAGAACAGCTGGTCCATGCCAGCGGCCACCTCTTCGGCCGCTGTGAGCCAATCAGCACCGGCGCCTGCATCGTAGAGCGAGACGAACGCGTTGGCGAGAAACGCATAATCTTGTTGCGTTGCAGTCAGTTCTGACTTGCCCTCAAAGCGGTAGCGCATCAACAGCCCATCAGGCCCGCGCATGTTTTTCCAGAGATACTGCGCGTTCGCCAATGCCGCTCCTACATAGCGCGGTTCATGGAAGATGCGCCCAGCCTCCGCCATTGTGCGCATCATCAGCGCGTTCCAGCCGGTGAGCACCTTCTCGTCCCGGTAAGGCGCCTCGCGCTTGGCGCGCAGGGCTAAGAGCTTTTCGCGAATGGTGGCCACTGAGGCTTCAAATTCAGCCTCCGTGAGCCCCAGGGTCTTCAGGTGCGCGGGCAGATCGCCGCTGAGGTGAAGCACGTTCTCTGCGTGAAAGTTACCTTCAAACCGAACGCCATACGCGGTTTCCAACAGGCGCAGTTCGTCCGCACTGAGGTTCTCCTGAAGCTCGCTGTGGGGCCAGGTGTAGAACGCCCCTTCCTTTTTCTCTCCTGCGGCGTTCACGCTTTCTGCGTCGAACGCCGAGAGGAAGGCGCCATCCTTCGTGGTCATGTCGCGCAGCACGAACTCCAGGGCACGGCGTGCGGCCGTGGCATGATCCATGTTGCCGGTGACGGAGAAGGAGTGAACAAGCGCCCGGGTAATCAGCGCCTGGTTGTAGAGCATCTTTTCAAAGTGCGGCACGTTCCATTTCTCATCGAGGGCATAGCGGTGGAAACCGCCGCCCAAATGGTCATGGATGCCGCCACGCACGATCGCGTCCAAAGTTGCGCTGACGGCTTTGGTGGCCGCCGTCTCATCGTGGCGGGTGCTTTGATGTTGCAGGTAGAGCATGAGGGATTCGTTTGGGAACTTCGGCGTGCCTTGTGTCCCTCCCGCTTTGGTATCGATTCCAGCCGACAGGTGAGCTGCGATCTGAGTGCGGATTTCAGGGGTCACCTGTTGGGCTTGCAGGCGGGCCTGCATCACCGTGTTGACCACTTCCTGCATCTGGGCTGCCTCGGCCAGCATGTCTTTGGAATTGGTCTTCCAGCGATTGGCCACATTCGTAATGAGCTGGGTGAAGATCTCCGGCGGCAGATACGTCTCGCCCATGAAGGGGGTGAGTTCGGGGGTCAGGAACACATTGTTCGGCCAACCGCCGCGCTGGGCCATGAGTTCTGTGACCAGCATGAAAGTCTCGTCAATGTCCGGGCGGCGTTCCCGGTCGACTTTGATGGCGATGAAATGCTCGTTGAGATAGGCCGCGATCTTTTGGTCCATAAAGCTTTCGCGTTCCATGACGTGGCACCAGTGGCAGGTGGAATAGCCGACCGACAGATAGATAGGCTTGTTCTCCGCCTTGGCCTTGGCCAGCGCTTCAGGGCCCCAGGGGTACCAGTTCACCGGGTTGTCCGCGTGCAGGCGCAGGTAGGGCGAGGACTCTTTCAACAATCGCTTGGCCCCTTCTGCGGCCGCGCCGGTGAGCGTAAGGACAAGGAGAAGGATGGATGAGGTCAGAAGCTTTAGGACGGGCATGGTGGGCTCATTTCACGATGATCGCGTGGGCGCTTGACCTGCAAGCGGTTGGGGGCGGAAGTCAAGGCACGGTCTATCACATTACGGTTGGTCGGCCGAAAGGTTCCGCCGCGGCGGCACTTTTTGTGCATGTTTTTCACTTCCCAGTGTCCTTCCGTGCGCGGGAATGACGGGGGACGCGGGGATGACGGACATGCATCGGCCCCAGTCGGAGTGGCACTGGATGAGGTCCGATCAAAGACCCATAACTCAACACCGACAGGCCGGAGACGAGTGGCTGATCGATGGCGGTTGAAGCTTATGCCAAACCCCTTTCAGTTGCTCTACTGGCCGCTCCGCGGCTCGTTTAGGGTCTAGCAATTGGTTGTTCGTATCATTCATCGTCAGACTTTTTAGACTTTTTGAACAGGCCGATGACGGACACCACACTCGCAGGATTTAACATTACAGCGCTCCTCGTGGCCATCCATTGGATACCGCTGCTCCTGTCTGCTTGGATATGGCCATTGAAAAAGATCCGCTTTTCAGTTCCGTCGGCCATAACACTCTGCCTCACAGTCACTGCATGGCTGATTGTGGGCACTTCTGTTTTGCTCTTTTTCGATGTGAATCCTGATGGTGGGCAAATGACCGGGTTTGGTGCCTATTTGATTTACTCATTCATGAGCCTGGGCGTGGTCCCACTGCTCATCATGGCAGCACACATTTTTGCAGGTCGCTCGGCAGGCTTATGGATACGCTCTTTGACGGGCCGCCGCCACGCGGGGCCAGCCAGACAGCTTTAGGCATCTGCCTGGGCTGTCCTAGATTCCGGGTCCAAATCGCCCTCACCCGCCAGCAAGAAACCCCTTCACCACCTCAGAGAACTCCGGCGTGCGCAGATATCCGTATGACTTATGGTAGTTACGGTCAGGCTCCCGGTCGCCAGGCTTTAAGATCTCATAATCATTGAACACGAGATCATCCTCACAGCCCACGCCATGATGTTTCAGATAGTCGTCTGCAAGATGCGCGTCGATCGCCACCGGGTCTTTGCGGTCGGCAAAGTTCACCCAGCGCCCCTTCACCACCGTTGGGGTCCTGAGGCGTGCTCGTTTGTTTTCGCCCCGGTGCACGAACTCCTCAATAATCTTGCCCTTCACATGAGGCATGCCCAAAGGTGAGCCAATGGTGATGAACTGATCCACTGCAAAGTCGGGATGCGACTGGCCCAGCAAAGTGAGGACATCGTAGGAGATGATCGAGCCCATGGAATGGGCCACCAGCATGATCTTGCGCCCCTTCACTGCCAGAAGCTCGGCCTCCAACTCGCCGCGCAGGTCCGCGCGCTTGGCGGCATTGTCATAGTAGAGATCAAGATCCTTAAGCAGCCGGCCGAGAACCGCGTCGGCCGTCCGGCTCACGCCAAACCGCTTCTTCACAAAATCAAGCACACTCCCACTCACATCCAGCGTGCCGATGACAATGTCGTCCCAAAGGCCGTCATCCTTTGTCTTCAGAGCACCGGGCGCCGCCTCCACATAAGGTTCGCTGTTATAGTGCTCATCAAACGTGAACGCCGGATCGGTGTGCAGATGGTTCATGTAAAGATGATGAGCCCAATAGACCATTTTGAACTCAAAGCTGGGGTTCGGCACGTTCTGGTTCTTCGCCAGCCCTTCGGCAATTGAGGCTTTCCACCAGGCTTCCAGCTTGGAGCGCTCCGGCTTGTTGGCCAACCCATGGATCCCAAGGATAATCGGATCGTCAGACATCTCGTCTCTCCCGGCAGTGGTGTGCGCGAAAAACATACCATGCGCAAATCAGGAGTGATGTGCAATTTAGCACAACTAGGCAAATTTATCGGCGATTGCGCAAATTGTCCGAAAAATGTGCGGTCGCACACTTCCCCTCACCATAACATTCATCACCAATATTGAATCAAAATTCGAATACGACTATTATTCGCGACACATTTTGATTTACCGGGAATGCATTTTATCTAAATGGGTATTTTCCATTCCCTGTCCATTTTTGCCTTAATATTTGTGTTTTTTTCAGCATTTAAGTACGAGCGGCGCAACAAAGTGAGGCACCCCGGATATGTCCCGGCAGTTCAAAACCCTCTCCCCCTTTGGTTTTCTTCTGATTGTAATGCTGGCATTCGCCTTTCACGGCGAGGCGCGGGCCCAAGCCTCGCTTAGTCCTGAGTTTAAGAAGTCAGGCGAAAAGCTTGCCCCCTCTGTCAGGGCCGGACGGGAAATCTGGTTCTTTGCCACCGCCTTCAATGATCGTTTCTTCACCTACACCTATCCCCAACGGTTGGGCGCGACCATTGATTGGTATGATATTCTTGGGGCTGAGAACCGGCACAATCTGTTCCAGCGCTGGGGCGCCATTCCAAACCCCGACTGCTGCATACCCGGAACTGAAGCCTGCAAAGGCAAGGCAGAGAGCTTAGAGGAGACCTTCGGCTTTCCCTGGTGCCCGGGCGATGAGGAGCTTTTGAAGTATGTGGGCAAGCAGGGCTACAAAGATCCAGCCTGCGACTTCGAAGATGCCCCGTTCGACGCGAGCACGCCCCATGGCGAAAAGGATCAGCGCCAGAACGCCTGTGATCTGAAATTCGGCACGTCAACTGGCGCGCTCGGCCTCAGGAAGTTCCCCAACCCACGCTTTGATGCAGAAAAGTGGAAGCAGCTCAATGGATCGCTGGCCTCATGGTCGAAATATCCCGACCGTTCCAAGGCAACGGACGCCAGCTATCGCACAAACAAACTGTTCGATGCTGCGGTGGAGCCGCCCTTCCGTATCGGCATGTCGTGCGGCGCCTGCCATATTGCCTATGACCCCTTAAAGCCGCCAGCAAATGCCGACAATCCCACCTGGGAGAACATCAAAGGTCTGATTGGCAACCAATATAGCCGCGTGTCCCAACTTCTAGGGTCCGGGCTCTCCCACAACCTACTGGAGTGGCAACTGATTGCCCGCGCGCGGCCCGGCATTGTGGACACCTCGGCGCTGCCCATGGACACCGTCCATAATCCGGGCACCATGAACACCATCTACAATTTCGCCAGCCGGCCAACCTTCCCGCACCAAGTGCTCAAATGGCGCAAAGCCGCCTCTTGCCCTTCAGGCGCAAAGGAAGACGCGTGCTGGTGTGAGCCCGGAAAGCCTGGCAAATGCTGGGAGCGCAGTGAGAAGCAGGAGAATGTGCAACACATCCTGAAGGGCGGTGAGGATTCCATCGGCGCCCTGGAAGCCATTCAGCGGGTCTATTTCAACATTGGCTCGTGTGCTGAGCAGTGCTGGATGAACCATGTGCCCGACATTCGCGCCCTTGACCCCACACGGCGCAATGCCGCGCAATCTCCATTCCGCATTGGCCAGTGTCGGCGCGACTGCGCGAGCTTCCGCGCCATTGAGGACCGGCTGGGCGATCTGGCCAGCTTCTTCTTTGCCGAGCGCCCCACAGACCTGTGGGCAGCGCGCGGCCTTGCGAACCGGAGTGCGTTGGAGACGCAGCTGGATCAGGAATTTGGCGAAGGGTCCGTGGCCCTGGGCAAGCAGGTGTTCGCAAAGTCATGCGCGGAATGCCACTCCAGTCAGGACGAGCCCTACGAACTGGCCGACTTCCACGCGGTGGATTCAAAGGATCCGACCTTGCGCATTGACTTTCTCTCCAGCGAGCATCCCATCCCGGTGAGCCGGGTGGGCACGTTTGCAGGCCGGGCCATGCACTCAAACCACATGCCTGGGCGGATCTGGGACGAGTATGCCGCCCGGGATCTCTCAAAACGCATGACTGTGAAAGAACAGCCGGAGATCGCCAAGGGCGCCGGTCGGGGCTATTACCGCCCGCCGTCTCTCTTGAGCGTCTGGGCCCATGCGCCTTTCATGCACAACAATGCCATCGGACCTGAGCTGTGCGGCACCCCGAAGGATGCAGGCAATCTCTATTCCTCACCTTATGTGGATAAAGACGGCAAGCCCCTGACCAACCCGCCTGATTGCTGGCCGTTCGATCCCAGTGTTGAGGGGCGCTACCGGCTCTATCAAGCCTCCATGCGCGCGTTGTTGTGGCCGGAGACCAGGGTACGGAAGATCACATTTACGGACGAGGACATCGTTTTCGACGTGGCGCCCGATGCTCAGTTGGGCGATCTGGACATCTCTTTGAGCATCACCGTTCCCAAGGGCACGCCGGTGGTTAAGCTGAACAGTCTCAGATTCAAGGACCTGGTGCAGGATCTCATCTTCCACCATCGCCACCCGAAACGCCTGGAGAGCAAGTATAAGGACCGGATCACAACAGATGAGTTCAAGGTCCTGAAAGCGGGGCTGGACGGCTTCCTGCGGAAGCTCCTGAAGGACAAGGTGATGCGCAGGTTCAGCCTTAACGGCGACCCATTAATGTTTGCCCAGAAGTTCTATTCCAACGTGTTGGAACCGCAGGAGAACAAGGGCCACACCTTCGGCGAAACGTTGAGCGACCGAGAAAAGAATGCGCTCATCGCGTTCCTGGCAACCCTTTAGCAGAAGGCAGCACACCGATGATGGCACAGATGACGACCATCGCCTTCGCAGGCGCACTTATCCTCAGCCTCGCCGGCACGAGCGCATTTGCCGACGAGCCCAAGGGGCCCGACATTCCCTTTGCTCCGGAGCGTGACACCAGCCTGAAGGATCTGGACAACCCGGAAGCTCTGTTCCGGGTGGACATGGCCAAGGTGGAGAAAGACTGGCCCCTGTCGCGCACAGATCTGATGAAGATCACCCCGAAGAACCTGGAGGCGCTGTCGCAGGATCAGGTAGACCAGATTTATGGCCGGATCACCGCGGGCCCGGTCCCGGACGGCATTTACCGGGGCACCTTGTTCTTCGCCAAAGCGGACACCAACAGCCCCATCACCGGCGATCGGGAAACCCGGATCCGCGATGCAATGGGCGGTCTCCTGGGCATTCTGGCGGAAAAGAAGATCGGGGCCGTGGAGCGGGTCGGCAAGCTGTTGTGGAAGGGTAAGGTGTTCTTCCGCGACAAAGGCTATCTCCGGAACATGATTGAGGATCTGCGCTTGCTGAACCGCAAGATCGACCGGGAAGACACGGTGCCCAAAGTCACCATCCCGCGTTTTACTTGGCTCAATTATTCCTGGGTGCACTATGTGCCGTTCCTCAGCAATGATGTGAACCTGCTCTTCCCCGCCAAGCTCTACTGCGGCCAGAGCCTTATGGATTCACGCCGGGAATCCGTCATTGTGGATTACTATTTCAATGACGAGATTGAGGAGTACCGCGACAGCCCGGATTCGTTGGCCGGCCGCAACGGACTGAAGATCCGCGATGAGATCCGCATGATCCGCCCCGGCTTCTATCTGGGCCGGGCTTACGTCAACAAGATCTTTCTGTTGAACTTCACCCTCTACAATGAAGAGGTGGCGGAGAAAGGTGCAGCCGGCTTCCAGGCCGGCGATGCGATCGCCGAAGAGTGCTGGGCCGGCGAACAGCAACGCGCCGCCGCGCTCAAATGATCACCCTGCCCCCGCCCACCTTGCCGGAGCGCGTTCTGCACGCGGGCTTCAGGCGGGTGCTCTGGGTGATGCGGCGCGCAGACCGGCTGGGTTTTCGCCAGCTCTTCAACCCACTGCTGCGCGAGCCGATCGCGCATCTGGTGCAGTGGGTCATGAACTTTCGCCGCCGCGATGAGGGCTGCCAGCTGGCTGAGGAGCGCACGCTGCCGCGGGAAGAGGCAAGCCTGGATTCCATCGTGGAATCTTTCGCCAGCTACATGCGCCAAAACTACCGCGCAGGGGAATACCAGCGCGGCGGCAACACCAAGACCCATGGGATTTTGCGCGCCGAGTTCATCGTGCGCGATGATGTGCCCGAGCATATGCGTCACGGAGTGTTTGCGGCGCCGCGCTCCTATCAAGCCTGGGTCCGGTTCTCCGGCCCCGGTCCCGACATGCCTGCAGACATAGACGATGTGGGCTTTGTGAGCTGCTCCATCAAACTCATGGGTGTGCAGGGGCCGAAGCTCATGCAGGATGAGCACGAGACCCAGGACTTCATCTCGGTCAGCACACCAACGTTCGTGACGCCAGACATTCACGCCAACGCGCGCCTGCAAGTGCACACCCTTCGCGACACGCCGGTGTTCTATTTCTTCACCACCGGGTTCTCCCACTTCCTCGACTTTGTCATGCAAGGGCTGTGGAACGAGACGCAAACCAGCCCCTTGGAGGCGCAGTATTGGAGCTGCACGCCGTATCTGCTCGGCCCCGGCCAGGCGATGATGTATTCGGTGAAGCCGAAATCCTCCAAGCGCAGCTGGATCCCGGGTCTACCGTTCTGGACCCATAAGAACTATTTGCGCAAGGCCATGGTTCGCACCTTGGCGGAACGGGATGTGGAAATGGACTTTATGATCCAGGTGCAGACCGATCCGCACCGCATGCCCATCGAAGATGCCGGTGTGCGCTGGCCGCAGAGCTTGTCGCCCTTTGTGCCTGTGGCCACGCTCCGCTTGCCGGCTCAGGAGTTCGATACTGAGGCGCGGGAGCGCTTTGCGTTCAACCTGGCGTACCACCCGTGGCATGCGCTGCCTGAGCATCGTCCGCTAGGGAACCAAAACCGGGCGCGCCGGCGGATGTATTGGGAGCTTAGGCGTCTCCGCCAAACCATGAACGCCACAGAGCACATTGAGCCGAAGGCCGGGGACCCGGTTGTGTAACACCGGGTCCCCGCGTCCTTGCGGAAGCGAGGACCTTCTGAGCCAAGGGAAAGGTGTGAGCTATGGGCCCTCGCGTGCGCAAGGGCGCGGGCCAGATCGCCATTCCCCTCGTC